>NZ_CP100376.1:2264887-2326823 GCF_030515985.1 Corynebacterium accolens
TCGCTACATGAGCAATTGGGCGCTGCGATTCGATTACCAGGTTCGCGGCTTCGCGTCGATACTCAGGTGTGTATTTCTGGCGTTGTTGACTCACAATGAACATCCTCTCTTACGGACACAAGATCCGTACTAATCGGGTGTCCACTAAACGAGGGTAACCTCAATACCGTAAGCGCCTTTCTTCCGGTATTTGTCTTAGCGTGTGTCGGCACATCGCCTGCGCATGGGTATGAAATACGGAGGCGTCTCAGTGAAAGTGGGTTTGGTGACTTCAAGGGTGGAACCATTTATCCACTGCTGAAACGCATGGAAGAAGCTAATCTAATCTCTTTCAAGTAGGATATTCCCGATAGAGGCGCTGCGAGAAAGGTGTATTCCTTAACGATGTCAGGAGAAAAAACTCTCCAAACAGAGCTAGAAAAACTAGAACGCTTACTGATTCTGATGAAAGTACTTTAGAAAAGGATGAGAGCATGAACGAAAACGACGTATATCTGGCGAAATTGTCAAAAGAGTTGAAAAGGCATAGCGTTTCAACCTCGGAGATGCAGCATACACTAGCAAGAGTTCAAGAAACTTTAGAACATTCAGGCTCAACACCGGTTGAAGAATTTGGAACTCCCGAGACATACGTTCGAGCCCTCTACCCGGACCGAGAGCAGCAGAAGTACTACCTATTCACATTGGTGGGACTTATTTTGGGAGCCGCAGGATTCGCTATGTTACATGTATATTTCCACAATCAGGGTATGCAAGAGACAATGGAAGCCCTATGGAAATTCACTCCTCTGCTTGCCATCCCGCTCGGGATGCTGGTTGATTTTACTCGATACTTAAGAGCATGACCGGGTAGCCTTCCATGGCGCCCGGCCATAAAGGTTTCCGTTACAGAATATAGGTGGAAATAAACTCCCAAATAGCAGACGCAGCTATGCCACTGAACAAGTTCTTAATCCATGCTGGAACTGATGCATCCCACCAATTAACGAATGCGTCCTTTCCTTCTTTGGCTTTAGATACGACTTTGTTGTACCACCCTTTATTGATCTTCTTGAGGGCCGCAAGAGCAGCCTTGATTATTGCTGATATCTTTCCCTGTTCCTCGGCTTCGGGAGTGCCCGAATTCTGCTTGATCTGAACTTGCTCAACCGGAACTCGTTCGATGGAATTAGTGCGTGATGGGCGCTCCCGCGTTTCCGTCGCGTTGGACACGGAGGCCGTGGAGATGGACTCCTGGGCTGAAGCAACCACCGGAACAGCGAAGATGAGTGAAGCAGTTAGGGCACCTGCGATTGACTTGCGGTAAAACTTCTGAAGTGACATAGATAACTTTCTGGGATTCGGTTTGCAATGAAATCAGGGCTTTCGCCATAAGGCCCCCTGAGGAAAGTTATTACAGAAGCGGTCATTTAAGAATGTTTAGTTCTGTGAAGGATACGAAGGTATCACTTAGGGGAGATTCGGTTGATTTCTACGGCGGTCGGCTGTACAACCGGCCATTTCATGGGTGTGAAGCACTTTCTGAGGGGTACTGGGTTTGTGACGGGCATGGACTTACATAGGAGATACTTGGCCCATAACTGTTGCGAAGTACGATCAGGATACCTGTGAGCGCGCGTTAGGCTTGTACTGCGAGGCTGTGGCCGAAGATGGTGCCACGAAGTCCGGTGCACGCCAAAAGATCGGCGGGATATTCGATATCAATCCAGCCACACTGCACAAGTGGATCCGCAAAACTAAGGCCACCACTGCACAAGCAATGGCGAAATCCCAGCAATAAAAAGACACGGAGCTTGCTCAACCCCGACTTAGGCCATATTAGTGCACACCTTGGTTCCCTGAACTCAGCCGTCCCAGCAGTTCCGTGACGTCATCAGGTACCGGTGAAGCAGCATGGATCGTCTGCCCCGCCACCTGCCCTGGAAGGTCCGGTACCTCCGCAACGTCCGCACCAGCCGCTTCAACGACAACCCCGAGCGCTCCTCCAGCAGATGCCCCACAGCCATCGCCGCCATCACCACACTTAGGTGCGCCTCGATGGATTCCCGCTTGTGGTGGTAGATCGGCCAGGCCTCGAGATCGGACTTCGACATCCGAAACGCCTTCTTAAATCTTCAACAACTGCCGGTAGGCGTGGATCACCTGTTCGGCAGGCAGATCCACCCGGGACGTCTGGTACCCCTTGAGCTCGGCCAGGGCCTTGTTCTTGGTCACCAACGCCCAGTTGACCTGCTTATTCGGCGCCTTGAGATCCACGAACCGGTTGCGCTTGACCGGCAACTTCCCGGCCGCGGCCTTCTCCGCTTTGGCGACCTGCTCATCAATACCCTTCAACGTGCGGCGTGCTCTGTCCCAGGAGTACCGGTAGTAGGTGACCGAATGCGGCACACCGCCTGGGCCACGGCCCGTCCGGTCGGCTCACGTCCAGATCTGCTGGTCCTCATAGTCCTGGCCGGGGTTGTTCTTGCGCCACTGCGCCACCGGATAGGGGATGTCGTTGAATTTCACTCCGAGGATGCAGTGCAGGCCGGCCTCGATGATCGAGGCCTTGTTGCCGGCAGAGAACATCCCGGCGTCGACGACAACGGTGACCTCTTCCACGCCGTAGGCGTCCTGGACGTTTCTGATCATAGGAAACATGGTGCGTGTTTGAGCCATGTTCCCCTCAAACGCACCCACGGCCAGCGGGAAGCCCCGGGCATCCGCCAGCAGGCCGACGGTGATCTGCGGCTCGAGCCTGCGTTTTTGGAAAAGCCCGGCTTGCGGAACTTATCGCCCTCATCGGTTTCAAAGTACACGGTAGTCACGTCGTAAAGAACCAGGACACCGGGTCCGATCCCGGCATGGTTCGCGCAAGCCTGGGTAAGCCGGTCGCGGAAGTCGTCGGTGGCGTAGGCCGGCAGGTGTCGTTGGATGGTGCGGTAGCTGGCGAAGGCCACACCGAGTTCCGCCAGTGTCTCAATGCTGTCGACCTTCGATCCTGCCTGCACGATCCGGGCGGTGACGAGGTCAAAAACACCTGATCATCCCTGGTGGCCTCATCGAAACCCAGCTCGCTGTACGCGGCACGGATGACCTCGAGGAGGCGGCCGGCGCGCTCGGAGGTAATCGGCACCGGCGCATCGGCGGATCCGCTGCCGGCGGGKGTGGKGTCCACACCAAGATCCAGGCTCACCTGGTCGCCGTCAAGAAGACACTGGTCCTAGGCCTAAAGCAGTGCAAGATCTTCGTCAGTGTGCGCCGAACCGAGATGTTTCATGGTCTTGGCGCCGCGTTTCTGCGAGTACACGACCTGCACGGCAGTCGACCCGAAGGCGGTGCGCACGGTGCGGATATACGGGCTCATGAAAATCAATCTAACCGCCCACCCCGAAACCCACCCCCTTAGCGCACACTTTCCACCCGTAGTAGCCATGAATCTGCTGGTCTACGTGTCAATATGCAATACCTCACAGCAAAAAGGCCCAAGTCGGGTAAGTCGTGCGGCCGGAGCACGTGCGGATTCGCTCGAGCCGATTCCATTCGAGCCAACTAACTCGTACGTTTTAGCTAGAACACACGGTGGCACTAAACCCATAGCGCCGGGCAAGGTAGCCTACCGCGCTGTCCAACGCCGCAAGCTCCACCTCAGTTCCAGTAAGGACCTGACGGCAGCCGATGCCAACGCTTTCCGCACCCACGCCCGCGGCTTCACCATATACGAGCGCCTCCATAGAGATCTCGTCGCGGTACCACCGAGTACACCACTGGGCGGTCAGCGGGTCATCGCCTGGGACGATGAACTCCGATTCGGTGCGAATGCACCGATCCATGGCGCGTTCTACCTCTGGGCGCAACGCACGCGGCATCCCAGAAATTTTCAGCACACCAGTGACCACGACGGCCGCACCATTGCGGCTGGGCCACGTGTAGTTGGAGGCCGGTTGATCAACCGGCACTGGATTGACGCAAGTATTCATAGCCGATATCTCCCTCGACAAATCACCACTGCTATCCACACGCGTGGCGTGCGGCGCAGTGCAAGACGAGCTTCGTCTTCCCCAACGAACTGTCTTTTGCGTCTGCACCCAATTTTCCTGCGCCACACCACCCTCTACAACCCTCAACTTTCACTTCAACCCCCAAGATCTAAACCTCAACACAAAGTCCAGACTGTGATTAAAGTGACTAAAGAAATTGAAGTTACAACAGTGAAATTTGCCCCTTGAACCGCTTTCCCTAAAACAACGTCCCGGTACGAGTCGCTCACAAGGCAGTTAGCTGCGGAAACACTTGCCCAATAGCGCTCACCCCTAGGGCCTCGGCCGAAAACTACCCCAGTCCCCCTAGGGGCTAAGCTCTCCAAAAAGTCCCAAGTGGTAAACCCACGGCGGGGGTAGCCAGGCGCCAACCCCACTCTCATCCCCTGATTTGAAAAAGAGACGCACGCCCCCATCAGTAGAGCGGTCGATATTCATTTATTTTGTGTTAAAAAACAGTTTGACACGATCCACGCACTCTGCTTATGCTGAGATAAATTCAAACAATCCCGTTTGAATTCTCCCTATTGAAAGGAACCCCCTATGTTTGATCTTTCTTCTGCTCTCGGATTCCAGATTCTCTCCCTCGTTGACGGCATCTTCACCCAGTTCGCCATGTTCCTCGAAGGCCTCGGTCTGCAGGTGTTCTAAAAAGAGCAGCTTTAAGCTCCCCACTCCACTGGAATGGGGAGCTTTTCTCGTTTTTCCTATTAAGGAAAATCTGCGACGGAGCCCCTTACAGCGCCTTCCAGATCTTTGTATTGGTTTCATTCCACAGTGGCTTTGCCCAATCACCAAAATCTCGGTCTGTCAATGCCACCATGGCGTAGTCGCCGGCCAGCCAGAGGTAGGTTCCGGACATGCCGAAGTGCCCGGTGGCATCGGCAGGCAGGGCTCCCATCCAGTGGTCTTTCTCACCGCGGATCTCAAATCCAAGTCCCCAGGTGCAATCCTTAAAGCTCCCATACCCGGGCACAATGCCGCGCAAACCAGGAAAGTGAACGCGGCGCATATCGGCCACAGTGCTGACATGCAAGATCTGCGGGTTTTGGATCTCGGCTGCAAATGCCGCGAGATCCTGCGCGGTAGAAACCAAGCCGTGCCCAGCCGAACCCTCTAAGTGGGTGTAGGACATGCCCAGCGGCTCACACGCACCTTCACGCAGGTACTCTGCAAATTCGATGCCAGTGGCATCTTCAACGATCTCTGCAGCCCACTCATAACCGGCAGAGGAATAGATGCGCCGCTCGCCCACTGGTTTTTGTTGTTCACGCGAATCGAACTTCACGCCCGAGGCGTGCGCGAGCAGATGCTCGAGGGTCGAACCCTCCGGACCGGCGGGCTGCTTCAAATCCACCGCGCCTTCCTCCACGGCCATCATCACCGCGTATGCCGACACCAGCTTGGTAACGGAGGCAACCGGAAATTGGCGCGATGTATCGCCTACCGTGTCTATCACCTCACCGCTGTGGATCAATGCTCCGGCCACGGTATCTACGGGCCATTGACTTATCTGCTGCAACTCGCTCATATCTTCCAGCCTACTGTGCTCTCGACCTCTGAATAAGGCGTGCCGATCGGTACGGAGGTAAACCCGTGGTTACTGATAAAGGAATTTTTGGTGTAATGCGGTCTGAGCGGTTGCAGGCCCTTTCAATCTTAGAAAACTTATGAATATGACAAGCAGAAACCACAGCACGCAATCAGAGATGTCTCATGTCAACCGCCGCAAATTCCTCCAAACCAGCGGCACAGTCGGCGCAGCCTTGGCGCTGACCACCACTGCCAGCACGGCCAACGCCAGCACTGCTCATGCACAAAGCAGCCTCTCCTCGCGCCCAGAACCGCACATGGTAGAGCCCACACTCGGTGAACGCCCCTTCCTGCACGGGGTAGCCTCGGGAGATCCCATTCCAGATTCTGTTGTCTTGTGGACGCGCGTGACCCCAGATGCAGATGCGATGCCTGGCTCCGGTGCAGGCGCGCCTACCACCGTGGAATGGGAGATTGCGCGGGATGAGGAGTTTAGGGACATCGTCAAGCGCGGCGAAGTCACCACCAATCCCGCACAAGACCACACGGTCCACGTGGATCCTCACGGCCTCGAACCAGAAACCGTGTATTACTTCCGCTTTCGTGCCCAAGATAGAATCTCCCCCGTGGGTCGTACCAAAACCGCACCGGCGGTTACGGCATCCCCMGAAGAACTAACCTTCGGTGTAGCCAGCTGTGCCAACTGGGAGKCCGGCTTCTTTCAAGCCTATGGCGATATCGCACAGCGCGGACGAGCCGGGCAACTAGATTATATGGTCTTTCTGGGAGACTATATTTACGAATACCCACAGCGCGAGTACGCCGGTTTCGGTCCAGTACGCCTGCACCACCCCGCGCACGAGATTACGACACTGGAAGATTATCGCACGCGCCTCGGCCGCTACCGCACCGATGAAAATCTCCAAGCAGCACATGCTGCCCTGCCGTGGATCGCGGTCTGGGACGACCACGAAACCGCAGACAATTCTTGGAGGGACGGCGCCCATAACCACACGGAGGGAAAGGAAGGCGCTTGGATCGATCGCCGCAATGCCGCGATGCAGGCCTACTTTGAATGGATGCCGGTACGGGCAAGCAATCCATCCGATAATGGCCATCTCTACCGGTGTTTGACCTTTGGCGATCTCGTGGAACTGACCATGATGGATCTGCGCACATACCGCGATAAGCAAATTCTCTTTGGCCCTGCCAGGATGGCCGCCGAGGGGCGAAGCATGCTCGGTTCGGAGCAGTACGACTGGCTGGTCAACAAGATCGACACCTCCGCCGCCGCGTGGAATATGCTGGGCAACTCCGTCATGTTCTCCCCCATGAACCTGGCTACCCTGCAGCGCGACGACAAACTGGCACCCGTATCGTCCTCACTGTCATCCAATATCACCGGCATTCCCGTCAACGGCGACCAATGGGATGGCTATTCGGCAGAACGCCGGATGCTTATCGATGCCCTTGCCAAGCACGACTCCCACGCCCTCTTTGTTACCGGGGATATTCACTCCGAATGGGCACACAATATCAGCAAGGATGGGCGCATCTTCGGAGCCGAAATGGTGTGCTCCTCTGTCTCCGCCCCCAATGTCAACGAACAGCTCCATCTTCCCGAGGACAACGAGCTTTCCAAGTTGGCAGAGCGCTACCTTTTGGAGGCAAACCCCCATACACGCCACGTAAACCTCGATCACCACGGATATAGCTATGTCACCATCCGCCCGGATTCTGCGGAAATGCACTGGCTGCGCGTTGAGGATCTACTCAACCCCACCGCAGCAGTAAACGAAGCCGTCACGCTGACATGGCGCCCGGATGAGGGATTTAGTTCTTAATATTAAGCGGGCAGTTGTTAACGCTCGCTAGGTTCACGTTCGATATAGAGAGTGAAAGATCCTCTCTGGGATATTTCACTCTCTATCACTCGCGCTCTCCCCCCCTACCTGCCGCGGACTACGCGTTAGTCCGCGGCAGTTTCATAATCAATGTAGCCGCGCTCGCCGCCGACGTAGAACGTGGCCTGATCTGGCTCATTAAGGGCCAGGCCTTCTTCCCACCGGCGTACCAAGTCCGGGTTAGCAATGAGCTGACGGCCCACGACAACGGCATCCACGTGGTCCAACTTCAGCTCGCGCTCGGCATCTTCCTTGGTGGTGACAGTGCCGAAACCATCATTCATCAGGACCTTGGTTTCGCCATTGGCACGAGCCTTCTTTGCCAAGGCCGAGATGAGCTCGCCTTCCGGCTCGGCGTGCAGGAAGGAGACATAAGCCAGGTTCAGCGGGGCAATGGCGTCCAAAAGTCCGCCGTAGGTGGCCAACATATCCGCCTCGTCATCTTCAACAATGCCTTGTACAACGTGGGCCGGGGAGAAACGCACGCCCACGCGGTCAGCACCAATTTCATCTACGACAGCACGAATGACCATCTCTGGCAGGCGCCACCGGTTTTCTGGGCTGCCACCAAATTCATCGTCGCGCTGGTTGGCAGACGGTGCCATGAATTCGTGCAGCAGGTAGCCATTCGCGTTGTGAATCTCTACACCATCAACGCCCGCGTCGACGGCCCGGCGTGCGGCGGCCCGGAATTCCTCAACGATGCGCGGGAGCTCATCGGCTTCTAGTGCGCGCGGTACCGGTGCATCCATCTTGCCGGCAAAGCCGCGAACCTGGCCGTCCCAATCCAGCGCGCTGGGGGCTTCTGCTTGGGCGCCATCAATAAGATCCGGGTGGCTGGTGCGGCCGCCGTGCATGATCTGCATGAACAAGACGCCGCCCTTGTCGTGCACTTCGTTGGCTACCTCGCGCCAACCGGCCGCCTGCTCATCATCGACGATTCCCGCCTGACCCGGGAACGCGCGGTTGGTCCATGCGGGGAAGGTTCCCTCCGTCACCACGAGACCAGCGCTAGCGCGCTGGGAATAATACTTTTTGTGCAACTCGCCGGGCACACCGCTGTGACCTGCACGCTGACGAGTCAGCGGTGCCATGGTCACGCGGTTATTCAACGTATAACGGCCAAGTTCCAAAGGTGTAAATAATGATGTCATGTCTACTGAAACAGCCCGGGTATCAAATTTGTTCCACCCTGTGGCCTGCTTTCTATAAATCCACAGCTAGATGCTGGTTTAAGTGCTAAAGTTTTCACCGTTCACACCGCCGATTTTTACCCGTTCTTATGATGTTGAAACGCCACACTTCCTTAATGCTTGCCGCCTTGTCCCTTACCATGCTGAGCGCCTGCGGTACCTCCGATGATTCCGATTCTGCCGAACCCGAACCTGCTTTTGTGCCCAGCGAGGCTTCCACGGCCCCTACGACCGTGACGGAAACCATGGAGAATTCTCCAGACTCCACCGCGGAAAAAGGCGATAAAGAAGGCGCCGAACATGGCGATGCCGGCTCGAATGATGACGCTCCCCCAGCTGGAAATCACACGCTTTACGCTGGGAAAATTGGCGGCGACTGCGGATATACCAACCAGGGAGACACCATCGAAGCCGGCGAGCATACATCCTGCGAATTTACCGGTGCTATTTTCGATGAAGCGATCAAGCACTCCTATCCATTCCGGCAGTCCGATCCGAAGGCCAACGGCGCGTATAGCTCCGAGATTTCCGTCGCCAGCCCCACCACCGGTAAGACCTATGATCTTCACTGTTTTATTGGATCAGATGGTCGCGCACTCATATGCGGAAAAGACGGAGACAATAGCTTAAGAGTCACCTACCAAGACGAGAAGAACGATCGCCGTTGGCCCGACCGCCTCGAGGTATACGGCGGTTTGCACTAGCGACTAGTGGGGTTCTGAAGGAATCGCGGTCTGTTGGCTATTTGCGGCCCCGCTATTTCCGTCTGCGCCCGAGTCTCCGTCTCCATTCCCTTCGCCATCGCCAGAATCGCCGTTCGAGTCAGCCGGCCCGTCTTGATTGCTGCCGTGCCCGTCTCCGGAATTAGGAGTCGAATTGGGGTCCTGGCTGGGGTAGCTAGGAACGGTCGGCGTATTGGTGGTCGTCGGTGTTGACTCAGCATCCGTCGGCTCGGTTGGGGTGCCGGTAGTAACAGGTTTTTCCGAGGGCAGATTCTCTTCAGATTCCGTCGGCGCCTCGGAAGAAGATTGCGTATCCCTTTCCTTCCAATACTCTGGCGATAGCCAACCTGCATCCGCGTCCTCTGGGTTGCTTGCCGCGAGGATGAGCAGCCCAACGASGAGARGGGCCGCCACARGGCYTGTGGKGGRGGCGCGCMCGCGCCCGCCGATGGTGGCGATCTTCTGGAATCGCGTATTTGTCTGAATCGAGCGCCAGATCTTCCGGCGCGATGTCGCCTCGTCTTCTGCGGCATCTTCGCCCGCTTCATCCGTGACTGCCTGCTCATCGAGCTTGGTCTCAGCAAGCTCAACTTCCTCTGGGGCCAGTTCCTCTTCCACCGTGGGGTCATCCACTGGCGTATTGGGGCGGGATCCTTCCCCGGCATCCAAGGCGTCCTTGGCCGATTGCGCCGCGGCATGCTTTGGTTCTGCCGAATGCTTCTTTTTCTGTTCCTGCAGCTCATCAAAGTCGATGGCGGAACCGTAGTGGTCCCAGAATTCCGAAAGCAACGCCGAGCGGATAGCGCGCTCCACGGACCACTGGCGGGCGGGATTCACAGTCACCATGATGCGGTAGCCCACCTGCCACGGCTGACCGGCAACCTGCGGGCTGACCAATTGCGTAGCGGGAAGAACCGTGAGCTCGCCGGCGACATCGACAGAGATATCTGGGGCTTCAATAGCGTGCTCAGAAATCTCTTTGACACGGCTCGTAATCTCCGGCAAAGATTCGCCCTCGTGCACGGGGACGTTGATATTAACCACCGCACGGGACCATTCCTTGGAATAGTTGGTCACCACACCGGCAGAACTATTGGGGATGGTCACCAGCTCACCAGTTGGGGTGCGCACCTTCGTGGTGCGCAGGGTCAGCGTCACCACATCGCCTTCCACCCCAGGAATGCCAGCAAAGGAGACGTAGTCACCCACGCCGAATTGCTTTTCCGTGAGGATGAAAAATCCGGAGAGGAAATCCGAAATCACGGACTGGGCGCCGAAACCAACTGCGGCGGAAACTATCGTCGCAGGCACCGCAGCGCCCAGCGCCGGAACGCCGAGGTTAGTCAGCGCGGCGGCGACCAATAGGAAGTACGCAACCGCCTGGACGATGTAGACCAATGCTCCGGTCAGCGCCAGCCGTGCCTTCGTGGACTCTTCTTGCTCATCCAAATTATGTTCAATGATCCGGATGGCTAGGCGGCCCATGCGGGGCAGAAGAATGCCGATTATCACAAATGCGATGAGCGGCAAGCCATGGTCAACAATGAGGCCCCACAGCTCAAAAAAGAAATACCTCAAGTTCATGGTTCAAGGATATGGCACCTAGCTGAGAAATTGATGCCAGTTTTCTGCCAGAAGTAAGAAGGCAGGAGTGGGAAGATGGGGGCATCGGCAAGCAGATGCCCCGGGGCCTAGTCGCGCGATTGGTAGCGGTCCATCAGGCGATCAATCAGCTCATCAGTAAGCTTGTCATCTTCCAAAATCGTATCGAGCAGCCGCTGGGATTCCTCGCTGGAGGTCTGCTCCTCTTCCTCATAGGAATCGCCGCTAAAGTCCACGCCAAAGTCCATATCCTCAGACTCCGCTGGCGCCGTGCTGAACTGATCGACGTCTGATTCGAAGGACTGCAGAAACTCGCTGGCCTCCTCCGCCGCATCCTGTCGGCGCTTGCCGGAACGCACTTGCTTTTCGATGCGCCGTTGCAGCGCCTCTTCCATCTGCCGGTGGCGCCACGAGCGCACGCGGTGTGGCTCCAGCTTGCGCCCGACCGCGCGGCTCTTGTTCTCTGCCTTTTTCGCCAGCACCTTGACCTGCGCAGCCGTATCATTAATCGGCGCCCACTCCTGATTCGCGGGCACGCGCCACCCGGCCCAAATTCCCAGCAGCGCCAAGAAAATAGAGACCAATGGCCCCACGATCATGCCAACGGCCAACATATCGAAGTGGTTYCCCACCAGCACGATTMCCGCACRGGCGATGGCTGGGATCMCCGTGGGYTGATTAYCSCMAAAGVCGGCGGGCYCGCSCCCCAKGGCRATAYCGCRAATCAKGRAACCGCCGGTAGCGGTAAACACGCCCATCATGATGCACGGAATTGGCGGCAGCCCATAGGTAATGGCCTTCACGGCGCCGGTGCCGGCCCATAGGCCGGAAACGACGGCATCGCCATGCGCCTGGATATAATCCCAGGTCTTGCCCTTAAAGTAGACAAAGCGCGCAATCAACGCACCCGTAAACGCCAGGTACAGGTACTCCGGCTCGCTCATCGCCGCCACGGTGCCGCGATTAATAAGTACGTCGCGCACCATGCCCCCGCCCAGGGAAGAAAACATCGCGATGAAGAAAAACCCGATGATGTCATACCCGCGCTTGCGCGCAATGGTGCCGCCGATAATTCCCATCAGCAATACACCGCTGACATCGGACCAGCGATAGAGGGATTCAATGAGCGGATCTACTTCTGTCATGCCGTTTATTAGACTGCACTGCTCACCCACGTGCAATTCGCCTGCCCACATGCTCTGCGGTGCTACACTTTTCCTGTTCTACTGCCCCTTCTATCTCTCCCGGCATTCCGCATAAAAAAGATTCTCGCGCTCTTTCCTGCACTCCTGCTGGTTGGGTGCTCGTCCACCCCCGCTGACGAGGAGCCCAATTTCACCGGTACCAGCCCACACAGCGCCAGTTCAGACAGTGATGCGCTTGCCGATGCCGCGCCTGCCAAGCCTTCCAAGCTGCAGAAAGCGGAGAAAGACGATGATTCCGCACTCGCTGCGCAGGTAGGCGGTATTTGTGGCATCCGCGATTACGCACAAATCATCGCCGATGATGCCACCGACTGCGCCTTTGCCCTAGACATTTATAAGCACGCAATGGATGCCCCATACAGGCTCGAAACCCCTGATCCAACCGTTACTGCAGCCTGGCAGAGCGACATTGCTGTAAAGAACCCGAGCTCTGGTGAGAGCTACGATCTCCACTGCATCATGGCCACGAATCAAAAATCCGTCCATTGCAGCTCCCAAGAAGACGAAAATATCGGCACCCGCATCGAGCTGACCGCCAGGCCGATTTTCTCCGAGCGCGTGCACACCGAATACTAAGAAGGAGGCGCCAGCATTGCTTGCCGACGCCTCCTTCTACCGTGGGGCCACCGGGGCTCGAACCCGGGACCGACGGATTATGAGTCCGGAGCTCTAACCGACTGAGCTATAGCCCCACGCAGATTGCACGCCTATTTGGGCGATTATCTGCCCTCAAAAGATTAGTCAAAGAGCGGCCAAAGACCAATTTGCCCCCTTCGCTATTGAGTATTTGTACGCTTCCTACCCCCTGAGGGTAGAAGTTAATTATGCGCAACTACTCTCTTCTCTCATTCTCGTCTCTGCACTTACGCTTTCCTCCTGCTCGGATAGCGGTAGTGAGAGCTCAAAGACAAGCGACTCCAGTAATTCCGCGTCCGATGCACAGGTTGATGCGAAGTCCGTAATTGGAACGTGGAAGCAAGAGGACAGCGCTTCTGACGATGGCTGGATAGAGGCCAGCATCACTGATGACGTCATCACCATCGAATGGGTCATGGACAACGGCGAAAATCGCATGATCTACTGGATTGGCACTTTTGATGCCCAAGCCGCTGCATCCGGTGAGACCGTTACCTCAAACCGCGATACAGTTGCCACCGCCTCTGAGTGGATGGCCGCTTCGTCAGACAAGAAAGATTTCTCTATCGATGACAACACCTTAACTTTCAAGGTCGCGATTGAGGATAAGGAATTCACCACACATATGAAGAAGGTGAAGGATGATCCGACAACCGTTAATGAGCTAAAGAGCACAGATTTTAGCCAAACCTTTGAAGATGGAGTCTTGGATGTTCCAGCCGCCAAGTTCAAAATAACCGATCACCGCGTTATCAAGCCCGGTGAGCCTGGCAATGAAACAGGTGAAAAGCCACTTCTCGTCTTTAGCTATGACGTAACGAATAAAACGGATGAAACCCTGACTACCACCGACTTTGTCGCGTACTTCACCGCCATCCAAGACAATGATCCGAATAAGGTAAACGAGCTCGACGTCGGTTCCTATATTGATCCTGAAACTTCCGATACTCAGCTTGAACAGATTAAAAAGGGAGGCACTGTCGCCGGAACAATCGCCTACGAGCTCGATGATCTAACGACACCTGTGGACCTTGTTGCATCTAGGTCCTTTAGCCAAGATGAAATTGGCCGCCAAACTTTCGAGCTCGATTAACTGCCCGGATACAACGCGCGTAAATCTTCCGTTCTAGCCACTACAGGAAGCGAAGCCCGCCGAGATGCAAAGCCCGAAAGAAAATCGAGCCTATTTCTCACTGGGGCGGGCAAAACTTGACAGGCAAAACCAGCTCCCTCCCGTATACAACGGGAGGGGCCTGTGGTAGTGCTCAAAGCAGCATTTTCGCTGTGTTTCTCCCCGCGCCAGCGGGGATTTCTCATTTCCGCTCCCTTAGCACGGGTCCATTTCTAGGTCCGGCCTTTCCGAAAGCACACGGCTTCCCCTTGTATTGCGACCAATCCAAAGGACTATAGAGCCAATCCGACCACCCTTTGAGCGGCTCCAACCACCCCGTGCATACGTTACCCCCTGCTTTCACCTCCTATTTCGCTGCGCCCTAGAATCATGAGTGACATTCACCCTGATGCCACTATTTCTGTGATGGGAGATACACATGGTCACACTAGATTCCCTCTTGGTGCCCGGCGCCGTGGAGATACATGGCACCGCCAAGGACTGGAGAGCAGCCATCCGACTGGCAGGATCACTGCTGGAAGAAGCGGGCACGATCACCGCAGACTACACGGAAGCAATGGTGCAATCTGTAGAAGAAACGGGCCCATACATTGTGGTGTCACCTGGTTTCGCTTTTGCGCACGCACGGCCTTCGGAGGCGGTAAAGGAAACTTCTTTATCGTGGGTCCATCTGGATAAGCCGGTGGAATTCGGGCACGATTCCAATGACCCTGTTGACCTCGTCGTGGCATTTGCCGCACGGAGCGACTCCGAACACCTGCAGGCGATGAAACAGCTAGCAAAGCTGCTAGCCACCAAGCGTGATGAACTTAATCGTGCAGAATCCGAAAAAGAGCTCCGCGCAATCCTCACGGCATCGACTTCGAGTAAGAAGCGCACAACTTCCGCAGCACCGGCGGAGTCAACGGCTCGTCCAGCAAAGCAAACGGCCGCAGATTCTGTCGCGTCCAAGGGAAAAATCCTCACGGTATGCGGCAACGGCCTAGGCACGTCTTTATTCCTTAAGAACACCCTGGAACAGGTACTTGATGAATGGGGCTGGGGGTCATACCTGACCGTGGAAGCCACCGACACGATCTCAGCCAAGGGTCGGGCGAGCGAGGCGGATTTCCTTCTCACCTCCGGCGAAATCGCTGCCACGCTGGGCGATGTCGGCGTTCCCGTATACGTCATCCAAAATTTCACTTCCACTTCCGAACTAGATGCGGCTCTTCGCGAGCTCTATGACATTTAAGGAATAACGCATGGATATTCTTCTGGCCATAGCCAACTTTCTCGTCAACGAAATCCTCGCTGTACCTGCTTTTCTCATCGGCATCATCACCGCCGTCGGCCTAGGTGCCATGGGGCGCGGCGTCGGCAAGACCATCGGCGGCGCGATTAAAGCCACGCTGGGTTTCCTCCTTATCGGCGCCGGTGCTGGCCTAGTATCCGATTCGCTAGAACCACTGGGTGCCATGATCACCGGCGCGACGGGTGCACAGGGAGTGGTGCCGACTAATGAAGCCATTGTCGGTATCGCGCAAGACCAGTTCGGCAGCCAAGTCGCTTGGATCATGATTTTGGGGTTTGTTGTCTCCCTCATCTTGGCCCGTATTACACCGCTTAGTTATGTCTTCCTCACTGGCCACCACGTACTTTTCATGGCCACATTGCTGACGATGGTGCTCGTTGCCACTGGATATCCTTCGTGGGTCATCGTCGCCTTTGGTGCGGGACTGCTTGGCATTTTGATGGTGTCTTTGCCCGCTATAGCCCMCCCCTTTACCCGCCGCATTACCGGCGATGATTCCGTGGCAATTGGGCATTTTGGCACGGCTGGGTACTTGGTCGCAGGTGGCGTCGGCAAGGCCGTAGGCGGTAAGGGCGATAAAATGTCGCCTTCATCTGAGGACCTGAAACTCCCAGAGGGCTTGCGCTTCCTGCGCGATTCGATGGTGGCGACGGCTCTTTCTATGGCACTGATGTACCTTGTGCTCGCGGTATTATTTATTGCGCGTGCAGGGTCCGATGAGGCTTTCACCGCCTTCCCGGATGGCGCCACCGATGTGGGCAATTACCTCATGCAATCCATAACGCAGGGCCTACAGTTTGGCGTGGCCGTTGCCGTCATCCTTTTCGGTGTCCGCACCATTTTGGGCGAGCTTGTCCCCGCCTTCCAAGGTATTGCGGCAAAGGTGGTTCCCGGCGCGATCCCAGCGCTCGATGCCCCGATTGTCTTCCCTTACGCTCAAAATGCGGTGCTCATTGGTTTCATTTTCTCCTTCACCGGCGGACTCGTCGGCTTGGCTGTGCTATCACTATGGCTCAACCCGGCTTTTGGCGTTGCCCTCATTTTGCCCGGCCTCGTGCCACACTTTTTCACCGGCGGCGCGGCCGGTGTGTACGGCAATGCCACCGGCGGGCGCCGKGGRGCGGCTTTGGGTTCCTTTKCCAATGGCCTGCTCMTTWCTTTYCTGCCCGCCTTCCTGCTTWGCGTGCTGGGRTCTTTYGGCGACGCCCATACCACCTTTKGCGACGCCGATTTTKGCTGGCTTGGCCTGCTGCTCGGCTGGTCCATCCAAGCTGGCGGTGTATGGAGCGGCATTCTCATCGCAGTGATTGGCCTGGCCATCCTCGCGGTGGGTTGGGTGTGCCAGCGCAAGCTTGTCGATACCCACTGGGACCCCGCACCCCATCGACCTTCTCCGGCAAAGACGGCCGAAGTAGTCGGCGCCGCTGCGCCCACCA
Source organism: Corynebacterium accolens (assembly GCF_030515985.1). The sequence continues at coordinate 2,281,564 of NZ_CP100376.1, forward strand.
CGGGCGGTGCCGCCGAGAGTGCTGGGAAATCAAGCCAATCCAAGCGCTACCCCAAGGTACTTCCGCCCGAAGGAGCACCCACTCCCCCGGCGCGGGTTGAGTAGGCCTGCGCCGCACACTTGAGCCGTACCACCTTTCCTAGCGCGTCCTTTCACTTCTTAGGTCGCTGAACTGGAAAAACACCGTTAGGAATTCTGAGTACAATCGGCGGCTGTACTCACCGCTAGTACGAAAATCACTTTAGAAAAGGAGTAATCATGGATACCCTCTACACCACTGAAGCACTCGCTACCGGGGCAGGCCGCGACGGCCGCGCCGTAGTGCAAAATTCGGACCTTGACTTCAAGATGGCCACCCCAAAGGAAATGGGCGGCGATGGCAACGGCGCCAACCCGGAGCAGCTCTTCGCTGCTGGCTATGCCGCTTGCTTCCACTCTGCCCTGCAGGCGGTGGCTCGCAGCGAGAAGGCTGAGTTGGGCGATTCTTCCGTCGGTGCCCGCGTGTCCATTGGCAAGGAGGGCGAAGGCTTCAAGCTCGCCGTTGAGCTCGAGGTCATCATTCCCGCCCAAGAGCACGACAAGGCACAAGCGCTTGCCGATGCCGCCCACCAGGTCTGCCCCTACTCCAATGCCACCCGCGGCAATATTGACGTCAACGTCACCGTTGCGCAGGACTAAGCAGGACTAATAAGGACTAATACAGTCTCTTAGTCCTCGGCCCGCAAGGGCCACCATGCGCGGGCGGATCCACTGATTCGAATAAGTGAGTCAAACTACGCTGCATGTGTCCGGCATAGCTGGCAAAATCGAATCATGTCTGTTGAAGCTCGCGCCCTTTCACTGCGGCGGTTATTACATGATTCCGCGGCAGTGCGGCTGCTGGCGGCCGATAATGCCCCGGTGATTTTGGCGCTGATTGCTGAGTATTTTCCCCGCGGCACTCGCGCGCGGCCGGCGGCAGAAGTATATGAGCTGATGGTCACCGATTTTGAGGTGCTCGCCAGTGAATTCTCAATGCCGCGCACACCGCAAAGTTATTGCAATGACTGGGTAAAAGCTGGTTGGCTAGTCCGTAAATCTGGCAAGAGCTCGCGCGGTGAAACCTTGGAACCGAGCGAGGAAGCGCTGTCCGCGCTCGAGGCCGTTGAGCGTTGGGAAACGCCGGTTACTACGGTCACGGCATCGCGTGTGGAATCTATAGGCTCGGCGCTACAACGCTTGGCGCGAGATACAAATGAGGATATTTCGAGCCGCGTCGCCAGCTTAGAGGCGGAGCGAGACCGCATTGAGCGCGAAATTGAAAAGGCTCATTTAGGGCAGTTTGAAAGGCTGACTGCGGCAGAGACGCAGGAGCGCGTCCAAGACGTGCTGAACATGGCCATGGCGGTGCCAAGCGATTTCGCTAGGGTGCGCCACGAACTCGAAGCCCTCAATCACCGGTTGCGTCGCCAGCTTTTGGATCCAGAAGGTTACCGCGGCGAAGTGCTCGAGGAAATTTTCAGCGGTGTAGACCACATCGCGGAATCGGACGCTGGGCGCAGCTTCCGCGGATTCTATTCCTACCTCATGGATAGAGAACGCAGTGCGTGGCTAGATCAGTGGATTAAGCAAGTTTTAGAAAGCGAGGTCGGCCAAGAGCTGGCGCCAGAAAACCGTCGTCAGCTGCGGAATCTCTTCCGCGATATGGAAGAAACGAGCTTCGAGGTCAATCAAACGATGACTGGCCTGGCGCGCAGCTTGCGCAACTATGTCTCTTCGGAACAATTCGCAGAAGACCGGCGCATGATTGAGCTACTGCGTGAGGCACGGGGCATGGCCATTGATGCAGCACAGGCATCGGAGTTAAAAGCCTTTCACCGCATGGAAACGCCCTTGCAGCGCATCGGTATGTCCATTCACTCCGTCTCGCGCATCCAACTAGCCAACCCAGGACGCGAGGTCGTGGAAGAAGCACCGGAAGCCTTCCAGCCAGGCCAGGAGAACGCGGAGGCGTTGTACGAGTTAGTGCGCGAGTCAGAGATTGACTTTGAGGAACTGCATGCGGCGATTCGCGGGGCCGTCGGCAAGGCGGGTCCGTGCACGATTGGCCAAGTATTGCAGGCGTACCCACCCACGCAGGGCCTGGCCAGCGTCGTGGGATTGGTACATATTGCGGACCAGCACCCGCTACCGGCTTTGCATGATGCGCACGAGAAGGTCACCTGGACTGAGGAAGATGGGACCATTCGCGCGGCGTATATCCCTACTATGTATTTCGATAGCACCACCGTTGAGGAGTTGTAGTGAGCGCTACTGATAATCACCGCGTCGATTCGGCGCATGAGCCCCCGCTGTGGGAAAGCGATAAAGGATCGCTGACCTATAACTCGCGCCGCGCCTTGGTGCAGCTTTTGAAAGGTCCGCTGGTGCGTGCGCACAAGGAACCTATCTTATGGTCCGCCATCATCTCGGACGAAGACAACCTGCGTGCCCGCTTGCATGAGGTATTCCTCGAGCTGGTCGTCGATGAAGCGGAAGGGTTTGCGTTTACCCGGATGGTAGAAGAGGAAACTCTGCCCATTCCGCAGGTACTGCGCACGGATAAGCTCAAGCACATCGATACCGCCATCCTGCTGAACCTGCGCCAAAAACTTGGTCTGGCGCTGCCCGGTGAACGCGTGATTGTGGATGTAGAAGATCTCCGGGAGGGCATTGGCTACGTCCGCGCGGTTGATAACCGCGATGAAGCCGGGTTCAATAACCGCTTCAATGCGGCGATTAAACGCATCCGCAATGAATACTCGCTGCTCAGCGCCACCGAGACAGAGGGGCGCTACGAGGTTTCACCCGTCTTGCGCCAGCTTTTCGATGCCGCCACGGTCACCGCCATCCGGGATGAATACGCCCGCCTCGCAGAAGCCGAGGGCGACCAGGAGGAAGCTTCCGATGACTAACCTGTATCCAGGCCAATTCCGCATCAGTCGTATCCAGCTTATTAACTGGGGTACTTTTCACGGCTACTTTTCCATCCCGGTAGCCCGCAAGGGCTTCCTCATCACCGGCGGATCCGGTTCGGGTAAGTCCACGCTGCTTGATGCGATGTCTGCAGTATTGGTGCCGCAAAAGGACCTCAAGTTCAATGCGGCATCGCAGCAAGACCTCGGGCGGCATAATGGGCGCACCCTCGTTTCCTATATTCGCGGGGCGTGGCGGCAGCAAGAAAATGCGCACACGGGTGAAATCGCCCCGGAGTATTTGCGTGAAGGCGCAACTAACTCGGTGGTGGCGTTGACCTACGATAATGGGGCTGGCACGCAGCACACCCTCATCGCCATCTTCCGCCTCAACGGCGGTGAAAATTCGGTGAGCCAAATTAAACGCCTCTATGGGGTGGTGCAGGGAGATGAGGACATCGATAAGCTCAGCCCCCTACTCACCCGCAGCCTGGATACCCGCAAGATTAAGGCCATGTACAAGGGGCCTGGTGCGTCATTTACGCCGACGTACACCACGTTTGCGGATCGCTTCCGCAAACGCCTGGGCATAAAGAGCGAGCAGGGGCAGGTCCTGCTGCACCGCACGCAGTCCGCCAAATCTCTATCCAGCCTGGACCAGCTCTTCCGGGACTATATGCTCGATACGCCGTCTACCTTCGAGCGGGCGGAGGAGTCGGTGGAGCAATTTGAAGATCTGCGCCAGGCATACCTGCGGGTAGAGGACGTCAAGGCCCAGATTGAGACGCTGGCTCCACTCCCCCAATTGCACTCCCAGCGCACCACCGCGGAGGCGGATAAGCACAAGGCCGAGGCGATGAATGAGGCGCTGCCGGCGGTGCGCGCCCGCTTGGTGGCAGAAGAACTGGATTATCGCATCCGCGCGCTGACCGCCCAGCAAGCAGAGGCACACTCTGCGGCCGAGGCGCTCGAGGCGGAGGTCACGCACCTTGACGATGCCGAGCGACGCGCCGCCGTAGCCGTCTCCCAACTCAGTGCCGGCGAGCTGGCCGCCCTAGAAGCCAAAATTGAAACCGCGGAGAAGGAAATTGAGCACCGCTCCAAGGAGTTTCACCACCTTGCCGCTGCCGCCGACCAGTGGACCGACCACTTTGAGCTCAACCCGCACGGCTTCGCCGAACTGCAGGCAAATGCCCACCTGCGCATCGCGGACTTCGAGGCTGACTCGGCCCAGCTTACTGAGCAGCAGCAAGAAGCCGGCGTGGCCGCCCGCGATGCAGCGACAGCATCCGCGTCCTTAGAAAGTGAGCTGCACTCATTTAGCTCGCGGCGCACCAATATCGATAAGGCCCTGGTAGAGCTGCGCACCCAACTCGCGCGGGATACTGGCTATGCCGAATCGGAGCTTCCCTTCGCTGGCGAGCTACTGGATATTGCCCCGCAGCAGGCGGAGTGGGAACCGGTGATCCAAAAATTGCTGCACGGATTCGCCGCCACCCTGCTCGTTCCGGAAACCGCGCGGGAAGCCATTAACCAGTGGGTCAATTCTCGCAATGTGGGTACCCGGCTCGAGTACCGCACTATCCCGGAGTTTGCACCGGCGCCTGCGCCCGCGCGCAGCCCGCAACAGCTCATCCACAAATTGGAGTTCCAGGATCACCCCATGGCGCAGTGGGTGCGCCACCATATTTCGAGCCGTTTTAACTACGAATGCGTCAACTCGGTGGCGGCGCTCGAACAGGTAACCAAGACCCCGGCCGTCACACGCGATGGCTTGGAAAGCCGGCCTAAGGACAAGGATGGCTCGACGCGCTTTATCAAGGATGATCGCACGCGCTTTACAGGCACGCGGTGGTACCGAGTAGGTTCCACCAATACTGCCAAGATTGAGCTCCTGCGTTCCCAATTGGCGGAAGCGAAAGCCACTGCTCGTGCCATGGCTAAACAGGTCCACGAGCTCAACCGGAAGATGGATATCCTGCGCACGCAGCGCGATAAAGCGCAGCGCGTACTGGAGACTAAGTTCCAGGATATTGATACCGCTTCTGCGGAGGCGCGCAAACGCGATTTGCAAGAACAGTATGATTCTTTGGCTTCCTCCCCAGAGGCGCAGGCATTGGCCACAGCACACGAGCAGGCCAAGGAAAAGCTCACCGCCGCCCGCGCCCAACTGAACGAAGCACAAAAACACCTCGGCAACGTGGAAGGCGAGCTAAACCGCTCCACCCAGCGGCGCCAGAGCATCGGAACAGTGCCCACGGTGGCGGATCAGGGCATCGCCAAGGCGGTCGAAGAGGCTCTGCACAAGGGCAGAAGAAAACTCACCATCGATGACATCGATGCCCGGCGCGATGAAGTACAGGCCAGCCTGCAAGAAACCGCGCGCAGGGCCGCGCGCCGCATCGAGGAGACGAATGCCAAGATTGTCTCCGTCCTGCACAAGTACCTATCGCAGTGGCCGGCGGAAGCGGCGGATTTGGAGCCACAGGCCAGCTTCGCCGGCGAAGGCATGGAGAAGCTGAAATTCCTGCGCGCGGACCGCTTGGCGGATTTTCGCGCTCAGTTCTTGGAGCTGCTCAATGGCACGACGGTGCAAAACCTATCGCACCTCGCCTCCTCCCTTCGCCATGCCCGTAGCGATATCGAACAGCGCATGGAGTTTATTAATAAGTCCCTGGAGCGCACGCCCTTCAATGGGGACCGCACCCTGCGCATTGATGTAAAAGATGCCCGGGGCCAGGTGGTGCAAGACTTCCAGCGGGATCTCGATGCCGCAACGTCCCATAGCCTGGCGGAGATTAGCGCCGATGAGCCCGAAGCTGCGGTAGCGCGCTACCACGCCCTGGACAAGATTCTCAGCCGCTTGGGCTCGTCTGAGCCGGAGGATATTCGGTGGCGAAACCTGGTTCTGGATACCCGCAAGCACGTCAGCTTCATCGGCCGCGAGTGCTMCCCCGATGGCACGACCGCCAATACGTATCAGGATTCCGCCTCTCTTTCCGGCGGCCAGGCCCAAAAGCTGGTGTTCTTCTGCTTGGCTGCGGCGCTGCGCTTCCGCCTGGCGGAGCCGGATCAGGACGTTCCTACCTACGGTTCCATCATTTTGGATGAGGCCTTCGACCGCGCCGACCCGGCCTTTACGCGCACCGCCATGTCCGTGTTTGCGTCCTTTGGTTTCCACATGATTTTGGCAACGCCATTCAAACTCATTCAGACGCTATCGCCGTACGTGGATGGCACCATCGTGGTCAATTACGACGAGCCCATTATCCAAGGCCGCCCGCAGGCGCGTACGGGCTATTCGCTTATCGATGCCACCTCCTACTCCCAGGAATCCCCGGAGTCCACCGATGCGGATGCCTAATGACCTGCACACCCATGCGGCAAAATACCTGCGCAACCACTTTGCGGAGGCTTTGTCGACTCCCGATTCGCTGAGTATCGATTGGCCGCTGCACCCGCCAACGGCCGCCAACGCCGCGCGCGATGTCCCCGCCACCCAGGAGTTCATCCGCGCCTGGCAGCGCTGGCCGCACCAAGAAGAGATCCACTACGAACCGCGCAATTGGTCCCGCACGGGCCTAGGCACCAATTCCGTTCCCACCCGCGCAGTCCTTACCGGTGCGCCCCGCATCGCCGCGGCCGCAGGCCTCAGCGCCGAATACTCCCGTGCGCAACAGCGCGCACACGACATCGCCGCGATCTTCCCCGACTCCCCTGCATTCGCCGACGCCGTGTACCGCACCTATGCCCAGTGGAAGGAGCTAAACGCATACGATCTGCGCTGCTTGACACCATGCTTGACTTGGCTGCGCGCCCACCCGGACTCCGGCGAGTGGGAGCGCGCCGTCCCAGTTGAAGGAGTAGACGGCAAATGGATAGGCACCCACCGCCGCCTGCTGCTCGCCCTGCTTTCGCCCTTTGGCATCACGGATTTGGGACTGCGCCGCACCGATGCCCGCCTGCGCCTGCGCTACCTCAACCACGCCCCAGCGCTGTCCGATATCGAGGTTCCCCTTTCCCAGGCTGCACAGCTCTTTCCCGCCGCTCCCCCGCGCGTTCTCATCGTAGAAAACAAGCAGACCTTCCTAGCCCTGCCCCTGCTTTCCGATGCCGCCCCACCCACCATCGCCATCCTCGGCGCCGGCCATGCCGCCCGCCAACTTCACGCCCTTGCCTGGCTCCACGATGCCGAAATCACCTACTGGGGCGACCTTGACGCCGCCGGCTTCAGCATCCTCAACGGCGTGCGCGCCCACTTTCCCCACACGGAGTCCCTGCTCATGGATACCGCCACCGTCCCCGCGTTCCGCCACCTCGCGGTCCCCGATCCCGGCGACGGCTCCGCAGCACTTAGCCACCTCACCACCGAAGAGCAGCGCGCCTATCGCCACCTTTTCACCGAAGGCAAGCTACGCATCGAACAGGAACGGATTCCGTTCGCGCATGCCACTGACGCGATTCAATTTATATTCGGAGGTCATAAGGTTTAGTAGTGCAGTCTAGTTCCGTCCTTCCCATAACCGCTACATTCAACGGAATAGTCTCCTTCAAAAGGAATAGAGTTGTTTAAACTTTTCATCGACGAGTCCTTGACGCGGGCTTGTTTTAGGGACCGGTAAGGCGGTACCAGGTACCGGGGTGGCGGTAGCCGCCCGGTAGCCGGTTTTACCCCCGCTTATCGTTTGGACCGTTGACGTTGCTTGAGCTGTTTGCTAATAGCAAACAGCTCAAGCAACGTCAACGGTCCAAACGATAAGCGGGGGTAAAACCGGCTACCGGGCGGCTACCGCCACCCCGGTACCTGGTACCGCCTTACCGGTCCCTAAAACAAGCCCGCGTCACTCTCCTGTGACGTGTCCCGAATCTTGTTGCTAGGAACTTACTCTCATGTCGGGTGAGCCGCCGGAAAAGTCCTCGGCGTAGGACCAACAGATTGCAAAAGAGCATCTGCCTACGAGGCAGATCACCATGGTGATCTGCTCTGTTAGGGCGCTACCGCCCCTCATTCCTACTGCTCTTTTCTCGATCCTTCGCCGCCCATCATGCTCGGTCTGGTGCACCGAGGATTTACTATCCGTAGCTTCGATATAAGCTTAGAAGAGGCATCTTCTTCATGAGCTGATCCTCAAGTGCCTAGACAGTCATACTTCGGCCGAGAGTTAAGGAACACCTTGCGATTTACACTCATTTCCACTGCCACAGCAATCATCATGACGCTGGCGGGAGCTAGCGCATTTTTCATCCCTGCATTCATCGCAGTCGGAATTGCCATCGACGGCAACAACCGGAAAAACCGTACAGCCTAAAATTATTGACGCAGGTCCAGACAAGGAGCTGTGGACCGGCTGGGATTGGGCTGCACGCGTCTTTGACTCGCAGATTAGGTGCGAGAAAGGCATGCGAACAGGCTGGGCTCTCCCAGCCAGTTAAAACGCTAGGCCCAGCCATACTAAAAGTCTCGAGACACCATAGGAACGATGTCTCGAGACTTCAGAGCGTGCCCCCAGTGGGACTCGAACCCACACTGAATCGATTTTAAGTCGACTGCCTCTGCCGATTGGGCTATGGGGGCGGGCGCAAGGAATAGTGTAGGACACTATTCCTAAAAAGAGTTAATGAGGGGTCGATTCACTAACCAGACCAGCAATGATGCCGTCCAGGATGTCTTTTTCACTGATGAAGAAGCTGCGTGCATCGCTAGTGCGCTCGATGAGCTGCATGATTCCTTCAACTGCTMCYSCCCCACCGCCGATGACATCGGCGCGGCCAGGGTGAATGACGGGATTCAGGGCGCGTTCCTCCGAAGGGATGCTGACGAGTTGCTTGAGCAGCACTCGCAGGGCATCAAAACGTAGCTCCGAGCCGTGGATCGCATCGGGGTCATAGCGCTCTAGGCCCTGGGCCAGGGCGGATAGCGTGGTAAACGTGCCCGCACAGCCCACAATGGTGCGCGCCTTGGACATGGGGACGATCTTTTCCACCTCGCCCATGCGCTCTGCCACGTATTCGGAGGCAATCTCGATTTCTGATTCCGTGGGCGGGTCGGTGCGCATGATGCGCTCTGTCAGGCGCACGCAGCCCATGTACGCAGAGTGCGAACCTAGAATCTCTTCATCTGCGGTGCCCACGACGAATTCGGTGGACCCGCCACCCAAGTCAATGACGCAGAAGGGACCGCGGTCCGGCTCCATATCGGCGACCGCGCCGTTGAAGGACAGGAGTGCTTCTTCTTCGCCGGATATAACCTCCGCCTTTGCGCCGGATTGGATCTGCCCCAAAAGCTCGGCGGTCATATCGAAAAATTCCTGCTGGTTCTTCGCATCGCGGGTGGCACTGGTTGCCACCATGCGCACGCGGGTAACCTTCTCGAACTTCATCTGGCGCACATAGCCCTCCAAGGCCACGCGGGCGCGCTCTAAGGCATCGGGCGCGATTTCACCCGTTGCATCCACGCCTTGGCCCAGACGAATGATTTCCATGGTGCGGGTGATATCGCGCACCTTGCCGTCTTCATCGATTTCAGAGATTAAAAGGCGAATGGAATTGGTACCGCAGTCAATGGCTGCCACGCGAGTCATGTCGTACTCCTATTCAGCGTTGGAAAAATCGAACTCCGCCAAGTCAATGCCCAGCTCTTCCACCGTGGGCCAATCCTGCGGAATCGCCGTACCGCGTAGCTTACCGTGGTCGGCCGCCATTGCCACGGCCTCGGTGCCGAGGCGGAAGTGCTGGGGGCCTTCGGCAAGCGCATAGGCGATGAGCACGTGCAGGCACTTCACCCGCTCGGGCATGCCGCCGCCAGAAAAATCTGTGCCCAAGTCCTCAATCTCATTGCGCTTGGCCAAGAAATGCTCATGGGCCTGGTGGTAGTCGGCAGCAAGCTCCTTATCCTCGGCCAGGCGGGACTCCATCCACTTCATCACGTGGGCGACCTCCAACCGGGAGGCTTCCGCGGTCAGGCGGGGATCGGTGAGGTAATACAGTGTGGGAAACGGGGTGCCATCCGGCAACTTGGGAGAAGTTTTAATCACGGCCGGTTGGCCATCCGGTGTGCGGAACGATACCTCCAGCACGCCGCGTGGGGTGCGGCCCAATTGCTCGGAAACGATGGCTAAATCTGCATCAGTGACGGTCATGCGAACAATTATCGCACATCGTCACTCTCCTCAGGCGCTGGCTCAATTGGCAGGTGCTGCGACTCGCCCGCTGGGGCCTCTTCTTCCGGCGGCTGCGCCACCGAATCCCACAACACCTCAAACCACGGGCGCGAATCTTCCTGCGACTGACCATCGGTAGTGACCTGGTCATCGGGCTGAATATTAGGATCGAGGATGCGGTACGCGGTCTCACCCTGCTCTACCACGCCGAAGCGCCGCCGGGCTTCCTGCTTGATAAAGTCCTCTGATTTATATTTATCGATCTCTTCTAATAGAGCATCTTTTTCATCCTGCTTCGCCGCAATCGATTCATTCAGCCGAGCGATTTCGGAGCGGCCGTGGTAGTAATTGCGCAGCGGCACCGCGATGATGACGAGCACCACCAACACAAAAACAACGATGACGGTCATGCCAACGATGCTCATGCGATCGGGCTTGCGGTTCTTCTTTTCCTGCGCCCGCTGGGATTTGCGGATATCCGCAGCACGCGAGGCCACCGGAACCCTAGTGCGGCTCCGGCGGCGCTCCGTCTTCTTCTCACGTGCCATAGGGTTACTATCCTAGCGCCGCCACACCAGTAACACAGGCGTGGCACGCGCGGAATTTCATCAACTTTCTCAGGCGCTCGAGATGCTCAGAACGAGCAAGCCCCCACCGCACCTTTTCGGGGCACATCGGGGGCTAAATTCCTAGCGGCGTCTAGCTTCTAGACTAGACCGCTAGGCCTTAAGCGTTGAAACGCGGGAAGGCGGAGCGGCCGGCGTAGACGGCGGCATCGCCAAGCTCCTGCTCAATGCGCAGCAGCTGGTTGTACTTAGCCACGCGCTCGGAGCGGGCCGGGGCACCGGTCTTGATCTGGCCGCAGTTGAGGGCGACGGCCAAGTCCGCAATGGTGGTGTCCTCGGTCTCGCCGGAGCGGTGGGACATCATGGTGCGGTAGCCATTGCGGTGTGCAAGCTCTACGGCATCGAAGGTCTCGGTCAAGGTACCAATCTGGTTGACCTTTACCAGCAGCGCGTTGGCCGCCTTCTTATCGATGCCCTCCTGCAGGCGAGCCGGGTTGGTGACGAAGAAGTCATCGCCGACGATCTGGACCTTATCGCCAATAGCGGCGGTCAGGGKGGTGTAGCCTTCCCAGTCGTCTTCCTGCAGTGGGTCCTCGATGGACACGATGGGGTACTCGTTGATGAGCTCCTCGTAGACCTTGGACATCTCCTCGGCGGTGTGCTCGCCGCCTTCGAAGTGGTACTTGCCGTCCTCGTAGAACTCGGAGGAAGCGACGTCGAGGGCCAAGGCGACGTCCTTGCCCGGCTCGAAGCCGGCCTTCTTAATGGCCTCAACGATGACGTCGAGCGCAGCGCGGGTGGAATCGACGGAAGGAGCAAAGCCGCCCTCATCGCCCAAGCCGGTGGACAGGCCCTTGTCCTTCAGGACGGCCTTCAGGGAGTGGTACACGCCAGCACCGATGCTGAGGGCCTCGGTGAAGGTCTCCGCACCGATGGGGGCAATCATGAATTCCTGCACATCCACGCCGGAGTCAGCGTGGGAACCGCCGTTCAGGATGTTCATCATGGGAACGGGAAGAACGTGAGCGTTCGGGCCGCCAATGTAGCGGTAGAGCGGCAGCGCGGCGGACTCGGCGGCAGCCTTAGCGGTAGCGATGGACACACCGAGAATGGCATTGGCGCCAAGGCGGGACTTGTTATCCGTGCCGTCCAGCTTGATGAGCGCCTGGTCAATGAGGCGCTGGTCATCAGCCTCGAGGCCAGCGATTTCATCGCCGATTTCCTCGTTGATATTCTCTACGGCCTTCTGCACGCCCTTGCCTAGGTAGCGGTCGCCGCCGTCGCGCAGCTCGTGTGCCTCGTGCACACCGGTAGATGCGCCGGAGGGAACGCCGGCAACGCCGTGGGCGCCGTCGTCCAAGAAGACCTCGGCCTCTACGGTCGGGTTACCGCGGGAATCCAAGATTTCGCGTCCAAATGCGTGGATGATACCAGCCATGCTGTAACTCACTCCTTATAGATGATGTTCGTCGCTGAGCCAGTTAGTTCAGTTACATGCCCAATTGTTCCAGAAAACCGCCACGCGTGAGGCTAGCGAGCCGGTTGCGGGACCGAGTAGGCATTGGCCGCATGGGCTACCTTGTCCAGATATTCCCTGGACTGGTTGTAATTTAAGATGGCCTCTTCCCACTGATCCGGGTCATTGAGATCCCTATCACCAAAGCACAAGAGGTTCGCCGCGCCCAGGGCGGCATCGTCAATCTGGTTCGGGTCGGCCTTGCCATCGCCATTGGCGTCGCCGCCGGCGGACTCCCACGAGGTAGGGATGAACTGCAAGGGACCCACCGCGCGGTCAAATTCCGTATCCCCGTCGATTTCGCCGTTATCGGTATCCGGGGTGTGCGCGGTGTTATTCGAGCCATCCAGGGTGATGCCGACGATCGGCGGCTGCGGGTAGCCGTTGTCATCCAGCTTGGAGGACTTAAACCAGTTGCCGTTATAGGTACCGTGCCGAGTCTCTACAAAGCCCAAGCCTGCCAGGGTATTCCACCGCAAATTGCAGCCCGGGTGCTGCTGCCGGGCGATAAGTTCGGCGTTGCCATAGGCGCGCAGCGCCTGCGGCGGGATATCGGTAGCTTCCGCCAGATCCGATGCCCAGTGGGTGAGCTTATCGGCCGTGCGGCCCGGCGCGTTGACATCGATATTGGCCACCTCTTTTCCACCTACGGGCGGGGTGGCGTCTGGGACCGAAGAATCATCGGTGGAATTGGATACAATTAGCCCCATTACCAGCGCAATGATGATTACTACGGCTAGCCCGCAGCCCCCGATTGTTCGCAGCAGCCTGTTCATGAGTAGCCATCCTACTAAGTGAAATTCACCCCGCCGGATAACTACACGCGCCCGCCGCGCGTAAAAGTCCCTGCGACTTTCACCCCACTTTTACTCCCGCGATTTCCCCTCCGCCCAGAGGCGGTTTTKTTYTTYTWCSCCCMCTATTTYCSCCSTGCCMTCAAARAGATACGGCGCGCGGGRGCGCATCTTGCGCACGAAACTTGTGGCGACATCGTCAAGCGAGAAGGTAGAAATCTCGGCGTGAAAAAGCACCTGCAGGAAAACATCCCCAAGCTCTTTGAGCAATTCCTCCTCGGGTGCGTGCTGGCGCACGGCTGCTGCAAATTCCCCCGCCTCCTCTTCTAGGTACGGCAGGAGCGATTCATGGGTCTGCTCGCGCTCCCATTCGCCGATACGGCGGGCCGTTGCCATAGCGCTGCGCGCTTGCATCACGGCATCGTCAAGCGACTCGGCCCTAATGACCTGTTCCCCGGTGGCAATGCGCGCCTGGGTTTCCGGATCGTGTTCATCGGTGGTGACCAAGGTGCCGGTGGCATCATCGCCACTTAAGAGATCCGAGAAGTTCCACCGCACTGATACCGGTACTTCCCCGGTGAACTGAACGGGGCCATATAACTTGCCATAGGCGCGCATGGGGATCATGGTGGGCCAGCGTTCATCGAGCAACAGGACTGTCATAGCTACAAAGTCTATCCCGTGTGTTTTCTCAAGTTCCCTTTAACGGGGCAGGCGCGGTACTTTAGGCCAATGACCTCCAGCCAAAATAAGTCCCACTCGGTGTCATTGTGGACGCTTGTCGCGCTGATTATCGGATCCACCGTCGGCGCGGGCATATTTTCGCTACCCCAAAATATTTCCTCCGTGGCAGGCCCAGGTGCCATGCTCATCGGTTGGTTGGTGGCGGGTATCGGCATGCTGTCCGTTGCCTTCGTCTTCCAGATTTTGGCGTACCGAAAACCCCACCTTGATTCCGGCGTCTATTCTTATGTGCGCGCTGGCCTGGGTGATTTCATCGGCTTTACCTCAGGCTGGGGCTACTGGCTGGGCTCGGTGATGGCGCAGGTGGGTTATGCCACGCTGTTTTTCAATACGATTGGGCATTACCTGCCGCTTTTCGATGCCGACCACCAGTGGGCGTCCGCCATCGCCGTCTCCCTTCTATCGTGGGGAATCTTCGCCGTTTTGGCCCGCGGGGTGCAGCAGGCCGCATTCATGAACCTGGTGACGACGATTGCCAAGATCGTGCCCATCCTGGCCTTCATCGTCTTGGTCGCGTTCATCGGCTTTAGCTGGGATAAATTCACCCTGGATTTCTGGGGGCGAAATTCCAATGCCAGCGTCTTTGAGCAGGTCCAAGGCATCATGCTCTTTACTGTCTGGGTCTTTATCGGCGTAGAGGGCGCCTCCGTCTATTCCAAGCAGGCCGCTAAGCGCACGGATGTCGGCCGTGCTACCGTCATTGGCTTCTTCTCCGTGCTGGCGCTCTTAGTCTCCGTATCCACCTTGAGCTTTGGCGTGATGACCAAAGAGGAGCTGGCCGCGCTGCCGGATAACTCCATGGCTTCGGTGCTTACGGAGGTCGTCGGCCCTTGGGGCGGCGCGCTGATTTCCATCGGCCTGTGCCTCTCGGTCCTCGGTGCCTACGTTTCCTGGCAAATGCTGTGCGCTGAGCCCATCGTCATGATGGCCATCGATGGCCTCATTCCCCGCCGCATCGGCACCATCAATGTGGCCGGCGCCCCGTGGGTGGCGCAACTGATTTCCACCTCCGCAATCCAGATCTTCATCGTCGTCTTCTACGTCAATGAGGCGTCCTATGCCGCGATGGTGCAACTGGCCACCATCATGTACCTGCTACCCTATATCTTTTCCTCGCTGTATCTGCTACTGCTAGCGATACGTGGAAAGGGCGTTACCCACCCACACGCCGGAACGCGATTCGACCTGTCTGGGCCAGATATTCCCAAACGCGAAAACCGGCGCCACTTTGGCATCGCGCTAGTGGCCTTCGTGTACTCGTTGTGGCTAATTTACGCCGCCGACCCGGTTTATATTCTCTTCGGCGCCCTCGCCGTCGTGCCGGGACTTATCCCATATGTGCTCACCCGCCTCTCGCGCCGCGAGAAGCTTTTTAATGGATTTGAGTGGTCAATCGTCATCGTTGTGCTGGTTGCCGCTATCATCGCCGCGGTCGGCCTCACCCAAGGATCACTGGAACTCTAGTCTCCCTGCCCCACCAAAAAGGGCTACATCGGCGCGCTCGCCCGCCATCGCAAGTGGTCTTGGACACAGACAGTTTAGTACGGTAATTACACCCCACTAATTCTTGTGAATATCACTTTTGGAGCACTTGTGACTCAAACCAATGCGAGCGTTATGCCCTCTGCCACTCCTGCTGGTTCAGACCCCGCGGTAGACAAGGCCTGGGCGGAGCGGATTAAAGAGTTGGCGGAACAGCGCAATGCGGTGATCCTGGCGCATAATTACCAGATCCCGGAGATCCAGGACGTTGCCCACCACACCGGCGATTCCCTGGCGCTGTCCCGCAAGGCGGCAGAAACCGATGCAGATATCATCGTCTTTTGCGGCGTGCACTTCATGGCGGAATCCGCCAAAATCCTTTCGCCAAATAAGAAGGTCCTCATCCCCGATGAGCGCGCCGGGTGTTCCCTGGCAGATTCCATCACCGCAGATGAGCTGCGCGCATGGAAGGCCGAGCACCCCGATGCCCTAGTGGTCAGCTACGTCAACACCACCGCCGAGGTCAAGGCGCTGACCGATGTCTGCTGTACGTCCTCCAATGCCGTCGACGTGGTCAATTCGCTGCCGGCGGATAAAGAAATCCTCTTCTGCCCCGACCAGTTTTTGGGCGCCTACGTCAAGCGCGAGACCGGCCGGGAAAATATCCGCATTTGGGCCGGTGAGTGCCACGTGCACGCCGGCATTAGCGCCCAGCAGCTAGCCCAACAAACCCAAGATAACCCGGACGCGGACCTGTACATCCACCCGGAGTGCGGCTGCTCCAATTCCGCTTTGTACCTGGCCAACGAGGGCTTGGTGCCGCAAGAGCGCGTGCACATGCTCTCTACCGGGCAGATGATCACCCAGTCCCAGAAGCAGCCGCAGAACAAGGTGCTCGTTGCTACCGAGACCGGCATGCTGCACCAGCTGCGCCAGGCCGCGCCGGATATCGATTTCCAGGCCGTCAATGACCACGCCGAGTGCAAGTACATGAAGATGATCACCCCAGACGCCTTGGAGCGCTGCCTGGTGGAAGAAACCGATGAGGTCACGGTGCCAGAAGATATCGCGAATGCGGCGCGCAAGTCCCTCGAGGCCATGATTTCCATTGGCAATCCCGGCGGGGGCGAGTAAATGGACAACCTGCGCCTGCCGGATTGCTCCGCGCTCATTGCCACGGCCTTGGATGAGGATTTCGCTTACGGGCCCGATTACACCTCGCTTGCCACGGTGCCGGGTGAGAATCGTTGCACGGCGGAGTTCACCGCGCGCGAGGCCGGCGCCATCGCAGGCTTGGGCCTTATCGAGCAGGTCCTTGACGCGACCGCCCAGCGCTTGAGCCAGTGGGGCGTGGATACAGGCGCCGCGCTTGCCGATGCCCCGACCTCCACCATCACCCTCCACTCCACCGACGGCGACAGCGTTACCCCAGGCCAGGTCATCGCCACGGTGCAGGCCCCTACCCTCTTGGTGCTGGCAGCTGAGCGCACCATGCTCAATATGGTCTCGCACGCAAGCGCCATCGCGACGCAGACCCGGTGTTGGGTCGATGCCATCGCGACAACGGCGGAGGAAACGGGGACTCCGGATAGCATTAAGCAGGCCCAGGTGCGCGATACCCGCAAAACCCTGCCTGGCCTGCGGGCGCTGCAGAAATACGCCGTGCGCGCCGGCGGCGGGGCAAACCACCGCATGGGCTTGGGCGATGCCGCCATGATTAAGGACAATCACGTACTCGCCGTGGGCGGCAGCGTGGCCACGGCCCTGCGCCGCGTGCGCGAGCATGCCCCGGATATCCCCTGCGAGGTCGAGGTCGATACCTTGGACCAGCTCGAGGAGGTCCTCCCGTTGCACCCGGATATGGTGCTGCTGGATAACTTCGCGCTTGCCGATGTCCACACCGCCGTCCACCGCCGCCAAGCGCTCAGCCCAACCACGGCGCTAGAAGCCTCCGGCGGGTTGCAGCTTGAAAACGCCGGCGAGTACGGCACCTCGGGCGTGGACTATATCGCCGTCGGCGCCCTCACCCACTCGGTTCGCGTGCTGGATATCGGCTTGGACTTCTCCTAAGCGCCGAGGGGCTACGCGCCCTTCGGCTTCTCGCCCATCGGCTACTCGCCTACGCTGATGACCGACCCGGCGCCGGCTTCCTCGCCGGAGACGTTGATGGGTTGGACATCAAAAAGCGCGCTTAAGAAGTCCGCTGCCCACTGGATAAGCTCCTCATCGCGCAGCTTGGGCGAGGTGACATTGCGCCCGGCCTTGGGGAAGGGCACGTTGATGGCCTTGGCCGCAGCGCGGAAGCTCGACCCCGGGTAGAGGCGCTTCAAACGGACCTGCTTGGAATCCGGCAGCTCCACCGGGTGGAATTTCACGCGGGTGCCCTGCACGGTAATGTCTGCCACCCCGGCGCGGCGGGCTTGGTGGCGCAGTCGCGCCACGGCGAGCAAGCGCTCGACCTCCTTGGGCAAGGTACCGAAGCGGTCTTCCATTTCCTCCCGCGCCGCCGTGAGATCCTTGTTGTCCTGCGAGGCCGCGAGCTTGCGGTAGACCTCAAGGCGCAGGCGCTCGGAGTCGATATAAGACTCTGGGATGTGCGCATCCACGGGGAGATCGATGCGGATTTCCTTCGGGCCTTCGTCTGTTACCGCAGGTGCCTCGCCGCGGGCCAGGGACTTGAAGGCCTCGACGGCCTCGCCGACCAAGCGCACGTAGAGGTCGAAGCCCACACCTGCGATGTGGCCGGATTGCTGGGCACCCAGCACGTTGCCGGCACCGCGCATCTCAAGGTCCTTCATGGCCACGGCCATGCCGGCGCCCAGATCGTTGTTCTGGGCGATGGTGGCCAGGCGGTCATAGGAGGTCTCGGTCAGCGTGGCGCCCTTGGGGTACAGGAAGTAGGCATAACCGCGCTCACGGGAGCGGCCCACGCGCCCGCGCAACTGGTGCAGCTGCGACAAGCCCATGTGGTGGGCATTTTCCACGATTAGTGTATTGGCATTGGCGATATCCAGGCCGGTTTCCACGATGGTGGTACAGACCAAAACGTCATACTCACGGTCCCAGAATCCCTGGACGGTCTTTTCCAGCACGTCCTCATTCATCTGACCGTGGGCGACGACGATGCGCGCTTCTGGCACCAAGTCGCGCAGTTCGCGCGCCTTCTTTTCAATATCGGAGACCTTATTGTGGATAAAGAAGGTCTGGCCATCGCGCAACAGCTCGCGCCGAATGGCTGCCGCGACCTGCTTGTCCTCGTAGGCACCAACATAGGTCAGCACCGGGTGGCGATCTTCTGGCGGGGTGAGGATCGTCGACATTTCGCGGATGCCGGCCATGGACATCTCCAGCGTGCGGGGAATCGGCGTCGCGGACATGGTAAGCACGTCGACGCTGGCTTTGAGCGCCTTGATGTGTTCCTTGTGCTCCACGCCAAAGCGCTGCTCCTCATCGACGACGATAAGGCCCAAGTTCTTCCAGTGCACGCCGGTTTGCAGCAGGCGGTGCGTGCCGACGACGATGTCAATCGAGCCATCGGCAAGCCCCTTAAAGATCTCCGTGGCTTCCTTCTTGGAGGTAAAGCGCGAGAGCACCGCTATCTTGACGGGGAAACCGGCCATGCGCTCGCTAAAGGTATCGTAGTGCTGCTGTGCCAGCAGTGTGGTCGGCACCAGCACGGCGACCTGGGTGCCATCTTGGACCGCCTTGAAGGCGGCGCGAATGGCGACCTCGGTCTTGCCATAGCCCACATCGCCGACGACCACGCGGTCCATCGGCACTGTGGATTCCATGTCCTCTTTCACCGCGTCGATGGCCAACATCTGGTCTTCGGTTTCGACGAAGGGGAAATTATCCTCCATCTCCGCCTGCCAGGGGTTATCGGGCGCGAACTGGTGGCCCGGAGCGGCCTGGCGCTTGGCATAGAGATCCACCAATTCGCCAGCGATCTCGCGCACGGCGGCGCGCGCTTTTTTCTTGGTGTTCTTCCAATCCGAGCCGCCCATCTTGGATAGGTGGGGCGATTCGCCGCCGGTGTACTTGCTGAGCAAGTCCAGCGAATCCATCGGCACCCACAGCTGGTCCGCCGGCTGCCCGCGCTTGGAGGGCGCATATTCCAGCACGATGTATTCGCGCCGGCTGGTCTCATCGCCGGATTGGATGGTGCGCTCGGCCATCTTCAAAAACTTGCCGATGCCGTGCGTTTCATGCACCACAAAATCGCCCTGCTTGAGCGCCAGCGGATCCACCTTATTGCGGCGCTTGGCCGGCCGCCGCTTAGCGTCTGCAATATCGCCAACGCGGTTGCCGGTCAGGTCCGTTTCCGTGACCACGACGAGCGGCAGCGCCTCAGCGTCTTTGAGCTTGCGCACCTTGGGAAAGACCAAACCGGCATGGCTGAGCGCCTGATACAAGGTGACCTCGCCCGCGCTGGGTTCCCAACCGGGGGTGGCCACCTTGGTGCGAATGCCCTGCTCGGCAAAGCGCTCCACCATGCGCTTGATGGCGCCCTGGGCAGGCGCGATAAACGCCGCGCGCCCGCCGGCGTTGGTATGCGCGAGCAGCTGGGCCATCATGGCGTCGATTTCTTTGATATCTCCGCGCGGGGTGGGCCCGGGCTCGAACTCGAGCGGCAGGGTTTCTTCCTCTGGCCCGGCCAGCATACCCGGTGGGGAAAATGTCCACAGTGGCTGCCCGGCCTCGCGAATGGAGACCTCCAAAGACTCAAAGGAGCGGTAGCTCGAACCTTCAGTATCGAGCCCTTCCGTGGACAAGGGGCCATCCGCGCCCATGGCGGCGGCCTCCCACCCGGCGGCGAGGAATTCCGCGTCGGTCTTTTCCAGGTCCTCCACGCGGCGCCTGATCTTTTCCGGTGCCACCATCACCACGTGCGTGGCGGCGGGAAGGAACTCGGAGAGGGTGATCAGTGGGGCATCGGAAAGCACGGGCAACACCGCCTCCATGCCCTCTGCCGGAATATGCTCGCTGACCTTGGTGAGCAGCTCCACCAGCGCTGGGTTTCCGGTATGCGTCGACGCCAGTTTGGCCGCGCGCTGCGCCACCGCATCCGTAATCGGCAGCTCGCGGGCGGTAAAGATATCCACGCGGCCGACCTCGATTTCCGGGATGGTGCGCTGGTCAGCGACAGAGAACTGGCGGATATCGGTAACCTCATCGCCCCAAAACTCCACGCGCACCGGGTAATCCAAGGTGGTGGGAAAGACATCGATAATGCCACCGCGGGTGGCAAACTCACCGCGCTTAGCCACCATGTCCACGTGCTTATACGCCCTAAATTCCAGGCTGCGCACCACATCATCAAAGTTATATTCGTGGTCTTCTTCCAGATGCACCGGGGCGCGGCCCTCGATGTCCTGCAGGATGGGCTGGGAGAGCCCGCGCGCGGCCGTGACAATAATGCGCAGGTCATCAATGTTGTGCAGCACCTGCGCGCGCTTGCCGATGATATCCACGCCCGGGCTCAGCCGCTCGTGCGGCAGCGTCTCCCACGACGGGAACATCGCGACTTTATCGCCCATCATCGCGGTAAGCTCCGCGGTGAGATCCTCCGCCTCGCGGCTGGTGGCCGTGACCGCCAGCACCGGCGCGTGGTGGGCCAAGGTGCCAAGAGCCCAAGGGCGCGCCTGATCAATACCCGTAATGTGCAGGTCCTGGCCCACATTGGCCACAAGCCCCTTGAGCTTCGGGTCCGTGGCCGCGACCTTAAGCAGACCTGCCAGCATTGGCGTCGCCATTTACTTCCTGCCTCCTAGCTTGGGCTTAATTTCCATACCGGACAAACCATTCCAGCATAGATTGACTATATGCGTAGCGACGACTTCCTTATCCGGTTTATCCGGGCTGCGCTCATCCAACCACCACTGCGCTGTGGTAGAGACCATGCCAACGAGGGCCTGCCCATAAATATTGGCTAACTCCGGATTAATACCGCGGTGCTCAAAAGCTTCGCCCAAGATATAGGCCACCTGCCCCACCGCGGCATTCAGCAGCGTGGAAAAACTGCGTTCCTCGCCCGGCTTCGAATCGCGCACCAAGATGATGAAACCATCGGTTTCTTCCTCAACGTAATTCAGCAGCGCCATTACGGCCTGCTCGATGCGCTCGCGCCAGCTGCCTTCTTCTAAAGAATCCTTAATGACTTTTTCCAGCGCCAGCATCTCCCGATCCACGACCACCGCATACAGGCCTTCTTTGCCCCCAAAATGCTCGTAGACCACCGGCTTCGATACGCCGGCGCGGGACGCAATCTCTTCAACGCTGGTGCCTTCAAACCCCAATTCCGCGAAGGCGGCGCGCCCAATGGAAATCAATTGCTCGCGGCGCTCGCGTCCGGTCATTCTCTGTCGAACCATGCCTTCTACCATATCCTTTGCCCCACCCCTACCTAGTAATTTGTTATTTACCCGGGGGCGTCAGGTACGCTATAGCTACAGCAATCGCTGTGGTTCCCCATGGTGTAATCGGCAACACTGCGGTTTTTGGTACCGCCATTCTAGGTTCGAGTCCTGGTGGGGAAGCATTTTCGCAGCCCTCTCTAAAGGCATAAACGCCGGCGAGAGGGATTTTTTAGTTTTCTCTTTGCAGTGGCCTCAGAAAAACAGTCACCAAGAGAATCGCCCAAACGCGAAAATCTACTAATCTCAGGGCTCGCTGTCTTTAGCGATCACATTCATCGGCGGCAAATTAGTGCTCCTTCTTCCCTCTCCCTAGGACCAATAGATCAACCCGCGGAAAGAGGCCCTGCGCAGGCTCATCGATGCCATCCCTCCACGTATTTATCCCCCTGTAGATCCTCAAGATACGCAGAGATTGACCTCCCTAAGTTTTAGAGGAAAAGTAAAACACACCTGACTCATTCCTGTGTGTTCCGACACAAAAGCTGAATATTTTATAAATAAGCATTAGTATGTTTCCGGTGTAAACACCCACCTTTTGAAAACAAAATTCCATCAAGGAGGAATCATGCTGCGCAAAGCATCCGTCGGACTTACCACCCTGGCCATCGCCACCACCACCGCAGTGGCACCGGCACTCGCTGAAGACACCACTCCCGAAACCACTGCAGCCGAGACCACCGCAGCGGTAGAAACCACCACCGAGACCGCCCCAGAGCAGGATGACAACGGCTCCTCCAAGCTCAACAAGGAGAACATCCACGACAAGCTGGACGAGCTCTCCAGCAAGCACCAAGATAACAAGCAGGATCTCGGCGACAAGCACGAAGAGCACAAGGAAAACTTCCACGCCAAGCTCGACGAGCTCTCCAGCAAAACTGATGACTTCAACGAAAAGGCCGAAAAGTTCATCAAGAACATTGACTTCAGCAAAATTCAAGACGCACTGAAGGTCATTGAAAAGATCATCGAAATCTCCGCTAAACTCGCCTAACTCAAACGATCTCCACAATTCCACCAATGCTCTGGGTGTATTCCAAACACCTAGAGCATTTCTCTTTTCTCAAATTCACCGAGCTAGTCCCCTCCTAAAGGGCAGAACCCCTCCAAGATTAAGGGACACCGGTCATAAGAAACCGTCCAGTGCGCCACGTGCGCATTGGACGGTCTCACTGGGTTCCCAAAAGAACCAATTATTGAGCGCCCTGTATAGCCACAAAGCTAATACAGAAGCGGGATGGGACCTGACCCCCCGACGTGTCCACTGTCCGGGGGTCAGGCCCAATGGGCCCGAACCCCGGAAAGTGGACACGGGGATTTAATCAAGATGCGATAGTAAGTGTAGCTGATCCGGCGGCTTCGAAGGCGTTCGGCGAGCGATAGCCGCACCACGAGTGCAAGCGCTTGGTGTTTGTTCTCATAGAGGGCCACGGCATCGCGTTTGAACTGTTCGGAGTACCTGGACATGGTGGTAGATTACCTTTCTTTCCAGCCCGACTGGGCTGGATATCAGGTGTCCACCAAACAGGGGTCAGGCCCACTATCTGCGCAAAGGGTTTTCGCATGACTGAATCTTCTTCTCACTCGGGTCTCTACCTCGTCTTTGTGTGCACCGGCAATATTTGCCGCTCGCCCATGGCCGAAATCATCGTGCGCGATGAAATGGAAGATGACATGCTGGATCTCCTCGCCACGGTGGATTCCTGCGGGCTCGGCGGCTGGCACGTGGGGCAAGGCGCGGATGAGCGGGCCGTGGCGGAGCTACGCCGCGCCGGACACGATGGCGCCTCCCACCGCGCATCCAAATTGGGCGAAGAGCACATGGACGCCGATCTCTTCATCGCGATGGATTCCGGGCACTATGATTCGCTCATCGATTTAGGTATCGAGCCCGCCAAGGTCCGCCTGATGCGCAGCTTCGATCCCAATTCCCCGGAAGGCGCCGAGGTCGCAGACCCCTACTACGGTACCGAAGAAGACTTCGAAACCGCGCGCAAGAATATCGAAGCCGCCGTCCCCGGCCTGCTGGATTGGATTCGCGAGAACCACGACTAGACTTGGGGGCATGCTAAAGACGTTCCTCAAGCCTGGCTGGGTGCTCATGCTGCTTTTCGTGGTGGCATTTTCCTACCTGGCCTTTAGTGTCCTTGCCCCGTGGCAACTGGGAAAGGACGATGACATTGTGGAGCGCAATGAAAACATCACCCACGCCTACGAGGCCGATCCGCAGCCGATTGACCAGGTCGTGGACGCTGACGGGGCCATCTCCGGCGATGAATGGTCCCGCGCCACTCTGAAGGGCCACTACCTGCCCGAGGATGAGGTGCTGCTTCGCCTGCGCCCCGCCGGTTCCGGCCCGTCCTATCAGTCCTTGGTTCCTTTCCGCACCGATGCGGGCCTGACCATGCTGGTTAACCGCGGTTGGGTCAGCGCTGAGGAGGGCAATGCGGTGCCGGATATTCCGCCCGCCCCCTCCGAGGAGGTAACGATTACCGGCATGGTGCGCTCGAATGAGGCCGAGCACAAAACCGCGCCCATCACGCAGGAGGGCTACCAGCAGGTCTATTCCATCCACACCGAGCAGGTGGGCTCGCTTATCGGTGCTGACTTAGGCCAAGACTATATCCAGCTCTCCGAGGACCAGCCGGGAGTCCTCAACGCCATGCCCATCCCGCAGCTCGACCGCGGCAACCACCTCTCCTACGGCTACCAGTGGATTGCCTTTGGCATCATGGCCCCGCTGGGTTTGGGCTACTTTATTTGGTCCGAGATTCGCGAGCGCCGCCGCCTGCGCGAAGAAGAAGCCGCCATGCAGGCCCTCGACGCGGATGCAGAATCGCTTGCCGATGCCCCAACCTCCAACGGCGAACCTGGCACCGCTGCCACTGCCGCTGCCGATACCAACACCGATCCGGCACCTCTCGCCACCGAGCTGCGCAACCGCTCCCGCTACGGCGATTCCAAGCCGGACCACTACGCCAAGCTGAAAAAGCGCCGCCGCGAGCGCTACTAACTTTCCGAGCTCACCTGGCCCGCACTCGATTCTGTATCGCTGGCAGACCGGTCCCACATGAGTAATGCGAAGCCTACTGCTATCCAGGCCGCGAATACCCACCACGCGTGTCCTGCGCCTTGGCCATCAAAATAGGACAAGGAACGAACGAGGTACCCCGTAGCGCCAATGGGCATCCACTGCCCCAAGGTAACCCAGCCAGCAGAGAGCAACCATGGTCCGGTGGCTAGGCCTGAGAGTGGGTTGTCAAGGAAGATAGTCAGCACCTCGCCAATTCCCACACCTGCGGTACCGATCACCGCAGCTAGGCCTGCCGTGAGCAATGAGGTGGAAAGAATACCCAGTGCGATGGCCAACCATTCCATACCAAAATTGAAGTGCCCCGAGTTTGAGAGTGTCTAATGGTTTGTGTGTAGGTTCCCAACCTGCATAAGGAGATAAGCCGAACAGGGACCTTCCGTTAGTAGACATTTGACTCGGCAACTACTTCATCAGAATCGGGACCAAACAAAACAATTCTTTGTTCTATGGAGCTAGCAACTACTTCAAAAAGTCGCGCAGCCGCTCCAGTATCAGTTTGTTCATAAACATCGACAACCGTTTCATATTCGTCGATATCTGGTTTCAAATCCCAAAAAGCAGTTACATAAGCACCACTAGGAGTGTTAAATCTGTAAGTTTCCTGGGAATCATCATCAGATTTTAGGTTAAGGCACTCTCCAGCTGTATCGAGAATCTTAATTACTCTAGCCAGCCGAGCATCAGTAACAAAAGCTATACTTTCCGCCACGTTTCCGTTTCACCGCCTTATTATCCTGTGAAACAGTAATTATTTCCTAAACGCGATCATACGGTCCTGACCCCGGAAAGTGGACACACCAAGCAGCACAAGCCACCAACGGCCGTGGAGACGACCGACCAGCATGTTTCAACAGCGGCATCGACTCTAGCTACAACCACTCTATGGGAATATACAAAGGTCACATGCTCTAAACCACACACCCCACCAACACAAAATGTCATTTAGGCCGGATGCCGCATGGTTGTAGTAAAAATGTTAAAGACCCCCTCTTCGATTTCTCGAAAAGCGGGGTCTAATTTGGTGCGGCCTGAGGGGATCGAACCCCCGACCTATTGGGTGTAAACCAATTGCTCTTCCAGCTGAGCTAAAGCCGCATGCGCCCTTGCGCTGTTATGTACAGTAGCGCAGGATTGTGAAGCTACACAAATCAGCTGGTGAAGGCTATTTTTTGGTGTAGCCGCGCTGTACCAGGCAGGAACCCTGCCACTCGCCAAAGCGCTCAGCTTTGGTCTGCACCAAACCGGCTAGCTGCGCCGATTCGGAGATGAGACCAGGCTCGACGGTGCCCGGCTTGCCGGCACCCGGAGTCAGCAACCAGACGGAGCCATTGTCTGCAAGCGGCCGACTGGCATCCACCAAGCCGTCCACGAGGTCACCGTCTTCCTCGCGCCACCAGAGAAGGACTACATCGCACAGCTCATCATTTTCCTCTTCGAGGAAATCCTCACCGAGTACGGCTTCGATCGATTCAGAGATTGTGTTGTCACAATCCTCGTCCCAACCAAGCTCTAGAGCGATTTGCCCTTCCTTGATTCCGAGCTTGACTGCAGCGTCAGCCACTATGCATTTCCTTCCTTATCCGGTGAATTCTTACTCACGCCCGGCCCGCGCTTAACGCGGAGGGCGTGTGTTATTACATGTAGTTTAACGTCCCAGGGCGTCTTTTACTTGCTATAGCACCCCTTTCCCCCAATTTGCAGGCCCTTTTCTGCTCACACCGACGTCTGTTTTGTGGGAGAACTAGCGCCGTTTAGGGGCCTACTACCCACGTTTGCACACCGGGTGAGGGAAGCAAACCGCAGGTGGTAGGGGGTGCATCGGCAAGCACGGCGTTTTATCCGGGATAGACTCCCACTCGTGATCTGGGAACGCGTATCGTAGGAGATAAACTCTGCAGACCCTTTATTAGGAGGTTTACATGGCCGAGAAGGACCCCGCCAAGGGCGATTCCAACTTCCCGCTTATCCGCGATGGTGTTGCATCGTACCTTCACGACAGCGACCCAGAAGAAACTCGCGAGTGGATGGATTCCCTCGATGGTCTGCTGGACCATTCTGACCAAGAGCGCGCGCGTTACCTGATGCTGCGCCTTCTGGAGCGCGCCACCGCCAAGCGCGTGGAGCTTCCCTCGTTGACGTCGACGGACTTCGTCAACACCATCCCCACCAACATGGAGCCGGAATTTCCTGGCGATGAAGAACTAGAAAAGCGCTACCGCCGCTGGATCCGCTGGAACGCTGCCATCATGGTGCACCGCGCACAGCGCCCCGGCATCGGCGTCGGCGGCCACATCTCCACCTACGCGGGTGCCGCCCCGCTGTACGAGGTTGGCCTCAACCACTTCTTCAAGGGCAAGGACGATCCTTCAGGCGGCGACCAGGTCTTCTTCCAAGGTCACGCCTCCCCGGGCATGTACGCCCGCGCCTACATGGAAGGTCGCCTCTCTGAGGAAGACCTCGACGGCTTCCGCCAGGAAGTCTCCCTCGGTGAAGGCAAGGGTCTGCCCTCCTACCCGCACCCGCGCCTGATGCCATGGTTCTGGGAGTTCCCCACCGTGTCCATGGGCATTGGCCCGATGAACGCCATTTACCAGGCACGCTTTAATAAGTACCTGGAAACCCGCGGCATCAAGGACACCTCCAAGCAGCACGTCTGGGCCTTCTTGGGCGATGGCGAGATGGACGAGCCAGAATCCCGCGGCCTGCTGCAAACCGCTGCGCTGTACGAGCTGGATAACCTCACCTTCGTGATTAACTGCAACCTGCAGCGCCTCGACGGCCCAGTGCGCGGTAATACCCAGATCATCCAAGAGCTGGAGTCCTTCTTCCGCGGCGCCGGCTGGGACGTCATCAAGGTCATCTGGGGCCGCGGCTGGGACAAGCTGCTGGACAAGGACACCGAAGGTGCCCTCGTCAACGTCATGAACACCACCTCTGACGGTGACTACCAGACCTTCAAGGCTAACGACGGCGCTTATGTGCGCGAGCACTTCTTCGGCCGCGATGAGCGCACCGCAAAGCTGGTAGAGGACGTCTCCGATGAGGAAATCTGGGCGCTGCGCCGCGGCGGCCACGACTACCGCAAGGTCTACGCAGCGTATGCCCGCGCCCTGGAGAACAAGGGCTCCGGCAAGCCGACCGTCATCTTGGCCCACACCATTAAGGGCTACGGCTTGGGCCACAACTTCGAGGGCCGCAACGCTACCCACCAGATGAAGAAGCTGACGCTGGAGGATCTCAAGAACTTCCGCGATAAGCAGGAGATTCCCTTCTCCGATGAAGAGCTGGAAAAGGATCCTTACCTGCCGCCGTACTACCACCCGGGCAAGGACTCCCCGGAGATCAAGTACATGTTGGAGCGCCGTAAAGAACTCGGCGGCTTCCTGCCTGAGCGTCGCACGGACTTCACCCCATTGGAAGCACCTTCCTTGGACAAGCTGCGCTCCGTGCGCAAGGGCTCTGGCAAGCAAGAAGTCGCTACCACCATGGCCTTGGTGCGCACCTTCAAGGAGGTCATGCGCAATAAGGAACTGGGCAAGCGCATCGTGCCCATCATCCCGGATGAGGCCCGTACCTTCGGCATGGACTCTTGGTTCCCCACCATGAAGATCTGGAACCCGCGCGGCCAGAACTACGTGCCGGTGGACCACGACCTAATGTTGTCCTACCGCGAGGCCACCGATGGCCAAATTATGCACGAGGGCATTTCTGAGGCCGGTGCGGCAGCATCCTTTACCGCCGCCGCTACCTCGTATGCCACCCAGGGCGAGGCCATGATCCCGCTGTACATCTTCTACTCGATGTTCGGCTTCCAGCGCACTGGCGATGCCTTCTGGGCCGCCGGCGACCAAATGGGCCGCGGCTTTATCATCGGTGCTACCGCCGGCCGCACCACCCTGACCGGTGAGGGCCTGCAGCACATGGATGGCCACTCCCCTGTCTTAGCAGCCACCAACCCGGCGGTCATTTCTTATGACCCAGCCTTCGGCTTCGAGGTTGCCCACCTGGTAGCCCGCGGTATCGAGCGCATGTACGGCGAGGACAACGAGCCGGTCATGTACTACCTCACCGTGTACAACGAGCCGGTACACCAGCCGGCCGAGCCGGAGAACTTGGACGTGGAGGGTCTGCACAAGGGCATCTACCACTTCAATACCGCCGAAAAGGGTTCCACCCCGGCCAATATCCTGGCCTCGGGCGTTGGCGTGCACGAAGCTCTTCGCGCACAGAAGATGCTGGCTGAGGACTACGATGTCAAGGCATCGCTGTTCTCCGTGACCTCCTGGAACGAGCTGGCCCGCGACGGTGCTCGCCGCAATAAGGAAGCGCTGCGCAAGGGCGAGGAGCCTTCCGAGGCATTCGCTACCTCCCAGCTCAAGGACTTCGAGGGCCCATTCGTTGGTGTCTCGGACTTCACCACCGAGCTGCAGGAACAAATTCGCCCCTACGTCCCAGGTACCTACATCACCTTGGGCACAGACGGCTTCGGCTTCTCCGATACGCGCGAGGGTGCCCGCCGCTTCTTCAACAACGACGCGGAATCCATCGTCGTCGCCGTGCTCGATGGCCTTGCCCGCGACGGCAAGATTGAGCGCTCCGTCGTAGAAAAGGCGGCCTCCGAGCTGCAGTTGGATGATCCAACTGCACCTAATAGCGGCGAGTAATATCGCCCGCACCTCCGCCATGGAGATGTAGCTCAGGCGCTTCCGGCTTAATGCTGGAAGCGCCTGAATTATTTTTCACCCAATCCCCCTAACCAGTACCGCGTGAGCCTATTTCTCCTATGTCACGCACCAATCGCTACTACACTGGTCACTATGGCAAATGACCTCAGTGCCCAATTGCAGGCAAAGTTTCAGGGTTCTGCTCCGGATAAGAACCAAAACCAGGCTCGTGATACGTTGAGCGAGCTCATCGCCCTCATCGTCAAAGTCACCGGAACCGAGGCCGAACTTGGCAGGGACACCGCGCTTTCCGATGTCGGCGTGGAATCCCTCGAGCTTATAGAGCTCACCGTGCGTGCCGAAGAGCTCTTTAAGGTACGGCTTACTGAGGAAACAATGCTTAACTGCGAGACCATCGGCGATATCGCTGACTATTTGGAGGACCACCAATGATTTCTTACCTATCCGATATGGACGGCGTACTCATCAAGGAAGGGGAAATGATCCCCGGCGCTGATAAATTCATTCAAACGCTGAAAGATAACGACATTGAGTACATGGTGCTCACCAATAATTCCATGTCCACCCCGCGCGACTTGGCGGCACGGCTACGCAATACCGGACTTGATATTCCGGCCGAGCGTATCTGGACCTCCGCCACTGCGACGGCAAACTTCTTGGCCACCCAGGCCAGCTCCAGCAAGGCCTACGTCGTGGGAGAGTCCGGTCTGACTACTGCGCTGCACGAGGCCGGTTGGATCCTCACCAACGATGACGCCGATTTTGTGGTCCTTGGTGAAACCCGCACCTACTCCTTTGAGGCGATTACCACCGCTATCAACCTCATCCGTAATGGCGCCCGCTTCATCGCCACGAACCCAGACGTTACGGGTCCTGCYCCCGAGGGCGTGCYCCCAGCAACCGGCGCGGTGGCCGGATTGATCACCGCCGCTACCCACCGCGAGCCCTACTACGTGGGAAAGCCTAATCCTGTCATGATGCGCTCAGCGCTCAACCACATAGGCGCGCACTCTGAGAACACCATCATGATTGGTGACCGCATGGATACCGATGTGAAGGCGGGCTTAGAAGCAGGTATGCGCTCCATTTTGGTGCGCTCCGGCATTTCCGATGACCGCGAAATCTCCCGCTATCCTTACCGCCCAACCGCCGTGTTTAAGTCGGTTGCAGATATTCCCGATAAGATCATGGATCCCTTCGCCGACGAGGAATCTTAAGCGATGCCCCGCCGCGCTACCTAAGTCGTGCGGCGGGGCACATGTGGATTCGCTCGAGCCGATTCCATTCGAGCCAACTAACTCGTACGTTTTAGCTAGAACTGTGATGTCTAGTGACTTTTTGGACTCGGAGTCCATTGACTTTTTGGACTCGGAGTCCAGTTAGTTTTTGACGCGGAGTCCAGGAAGTTTATGGACAGGATGTCTAACGACTTTTTGGACTCTGGCTTCTTGACAATGTGGGGATGGCAATTCCCATTACTCTCCGCAAGAAGATAGCGGATTTCGACCCCATCCGTGAGGGCATCACGGTCCAGCAGTTCTGCAAGAACATCGGCGTATCGAAGCAGACGTACTACAACATCAAAGCACGTATCGCCGAACGCGGGCGGGCTGGCATCGTGCCGGACAGCACGGCACCGCTGAACCCGCGACGGGTCTACGATGACAAGATTCGACAACAGGTCCTGCAAGCTCGCGGTACGTTACAAGCCCGCGGCCAAGACTGCGGCCCATGGTCAATCTTCTACTTCTTCATCGACGAACTCGGCTACGACCAACCACCGTCACGAGCTTTAATCGCACAATGGTTGCACGAGGCTGGCGTCGCTGACATCAATGCACGTAAACGACCGCGTAAGTCTGGGGTTGCCCGCAAATCGTGGACACGTAGTGGAGCTACCTAGTGGTTAGGCAGCGATTTCTTTTCTGCTGGTGGTTAGGCTGGTGTGGTTTTCGAAGTCGACGGGGCTGACCATCCCAAGGGCGGAGTGCCGGCGCCGACGGTTGTAGACTACTTCAATCCAGTAAGCCACAGCCTGACGCGCAGTATCGCGGGTTGCCCAGCGTTTCCGGTCGTAGAACTCGGTTTTCAGCGTCGACCAGAACGACTCGGCCATCGCGTTATCGAAACACACCCCAGTGCGCCCTACAGATTGAGCAATGCCCAGGTTGCGGCACACGTCCCAGAGCTGCTCGCTGGTAAATTGTGTTCCCCGGTCAGCGTGAAACACCAGCCCCTCAGGAACATCACTACGCAGTGTATGTGCCATCCGCAGCGCTCGTTCGACCAGGTCGTCCATCGGGATGGTAAGCCCCGTCGATTTCGAAGCCCAGCTCGCTGATCAAAATGGTAATAAGAAGGCCGCTGCTTAACCCCTAAGCAGCTTAACTACGTGTCCACGATTTGCGGGCAACCCTACACACAACGCCATCTCCACCAGCTGGGACGCCCTCGAACAAGCAAGCCTCTTCACCCGCAAACTGCCATACCTCATCCCAGACGCACTCAACGAATTCAACCGCAACATCCTCGGCTTCTAAAACACAAAACCAAAACAACCCCCGAGACGTGGTACTCTCGGGGGTTCACGCATACCCTCACCTGGGGGTAATCCCCGCCCCACAACCCGAAACCCCCGGGCGACCAAGGCGTTTAGGGTGTGTACGGGTCTGACCGGTGGGG
The DNA here is from genome assembly GCF_030515985.1 of Corynebacterium accolens. The sequence goes on from NZ_CP100376.1 coordinate 2,313,632, forward strand.
TTTGTGGTGTGTTTGTGGTTTGAGCTTGGTTTTGGGTGCGTGGCCTGGTCTTTCCACTTGCATACAGCGCTAGAATTGTATATAATGGAAGTGTCCCCAAGAGGGGAAATAACTGCACAGTGAAAGGAGGTCAGATGCATGCCATCTGGAGCGATATTCTCGCCCTCATATCAGCGGCAATCGCCTTAGAGACTCTAAGACGGCAACCAAAGAATGAGGGTAAGCACCGTAAGCGGAAACGCTACCGGCGAGGAAAACGCAAATAGTAGCCACCTGAGGTTCTGAATATCGGAACTACTCAGAACCTCGGGGCTACCCCTCCAATACTAAACGAAAGGACAACATCATGACCACACGAGCCCTCTACCTCATCGCCCTGGCCCTACTAGCTTTATCCCTAATCATCAGCCTCATCAACGGATTCACCACCTCCAGCGCTATCCTCTCCGTCGTGGCGGTGGCTACACTTAGCTGTGCCACCTATAAGAAGGTGTGGAAGAAGTGAACGTACGAATCACAGATACGGATACCGGGCGGGAGTTGTGGACGGTTAACCAGTGTGCTGAGCATTGTGGGATTACGGCTACGACGTGGCGCAGTTACCGTAAGCGTGGCGCTACTCATCCGTCTCCGCGGCCTGTAGCTCGTCTTGATGGTAGAACTCCACTGTGGGATGCGGATGAGGTCAGGGCGTGGCATGAGTCGCGTCCTGGCTCGCCGGTGCGTAACGCTCCAGGTAGCACGAGCTAGTGGGGCGCCCTGAAGAAGCTTTGTTCATGCTTCTTCGAGCGCTATCGGGGTTATGCTTCTTCTTGTCTTGGTTTGACGCGGGTGAACAGTGCGTCTACATCTTCCGGCTTTAGTCGGATTGCTCGCCCGGCGCGGTAGGCGGTCAATTCACCTGCGGCAATATAGCGGCGTAAGGTGCGCACGCTTAGCTGTGTGTAGTCAGAGACTTGTTCCAAGGTCCGGTATTGGGGTTGTGGTGGCTGTCCGTTGGGGTGCCAGGCGCGTGGTAGGTCATATCGGGGTGTGAGCATCCATGGATCTGGTGCCCATGCTTTAGGTTCTGGTGCTCCGGGATTGATGCATGAGACGCGGCCCGCTTCGTTAATATCCTCAATCATGATTACGAAATCCGACGGCTCGCCGCCTTTGGTGTGACGGTTATAGCCGCACCACATTCCTACGAATTCGGCGCGTTCCTCGGCGGTCATGTCTGCGAGTGTTTTCATGCTTTGTTCCATTCTGTGACGTGGCGGCGCATCAGGGTGCCGGGTGGGGTGTCGAAATAGTGGGGGTCTTTGAAATCGCCGTTCCAACTACCCCGTGGGTGGAATTGGGCGGTGACTTCTTCGGTGTCCATGTCGGCGATGGTGTGTAGGGCGCGGTTTACTTCTTCCATTGGCATGTACCATTTTTGTAGCCAGTTCTGGGCTTCTTCGGGTGTCATCGGGGGCATGCTTCCTCCTGTGTCCTCTTGTGCGTGATTAGCTGCGCTGTCTTGGTTACTCATTAGGGTGGATTCCTCTCTGAACGGTGATGGTGTAGGTGGTGCCGTCGGCGTATTCGGCTATGAATTGGCCGTTGTGTTTTTGGGTGATGTAGTCGGCGACGGCGGCGATGGCTCCGTCTTTGTGGTCCTCTTTGGAGGTGAATGCGGTGCCAGTCTTATTGAGCTCGCCTATGTGGATTGCGTCGGTGAATAGGGCGTTTTGGATTCCGTATTTACTCATTCATTTTCCATTCGATGAAGTTGAGGTAGCTATTCCAGTCGGGGCGTTCGCGGGCGAGCAGGGCTCTTTCTTCCAGCGTTAATTCGGCACGTATGTGGAGGTCTAGTTCTACATCCTGAATTAGCTGCGCCCGGGTTCTGATGTTGAGTTCCTCCCAGTGCTCCGTTACCCACCTGGTGGTGCGTCGAAGGAGGAGGGATTGGCTTTCTCGGCAGTGGCGTAGTGCGCTGATGATGATGTGTTGGTCTTGCGGCAGCAGGATTGGGTCGTTCATGGTTTTCCTGATGTTGTAGGCTGGTGGGTACGCACACCGCGTCCGCTCAAGATTTTGATGACGCGGTTTTCTTTATTCCGCTTGCTCTTGCTCGTAGGCGTTGATTGCTTCCTTGGTGAATTTCGCCGCCAATTCCGGGGTGGTTCTGCTGACATCTAGTATGTAGTCACGCTTGGCATCATCCTCGAAGTCGTGGACATTTACGGAGATGAGGCCTGGTTTGCATTCGAATGCTGTGGCGAATATCGAGTAGCGGCCTTGGCAGTCATACACGACGGCAGATATGAGTTTGTATTCCTTATTGGAGTGTAAAAATAGCGCTTTGCAGCCCAGTAGTTTGAAGAACTTTTCGACGGTTGCGGCTGCGGTTTCTTTTGGGGTCATTATTCTCCCTCCTGGAGTACGTATCGGCGGCCAGTCGGGGTGAAGGAGTCGGGGTACACAGCGCCCACAAGCCCGTTTCTGATGATGCTGATACACCCCGATGTGGTTTTCCAGAGCATGATGGTGTCGGAGCCGTCCTCGTGCTCCGCTTCTGCAAGAAAGTGCTTATCAGTGTCCCATTCGATTTCGGCCATGGTGGGGCGTGGTTTCGGCGGGAGGGCTTTGAGGRTGTGGTTGTTGTAGGCGCGCATCATGTCTGCTTGTTCTTTGTCCTCTGCTTGGGTGACTGCGAAGTCTGCGAGGCCGAAAAGTGAGGCGTACGCTTTGAGGATTTCTTGGCGGGKGGGGKTTWGTTGTCCCATAGTTGGTCGTCTTTCTGCATGTCGTGTAGTTGTTCGTACCAGCGTTCTTGGCTGTCGAAATTGTTTTCTAATTCTCCTTCGTCTGGTTCGTTCGTGTCATCGAACGGGAATGGTTTAGCCATTGGTTAGTCCTTCCAGGTGATGGTGATGTGGGCGCCGGCGGGATTAGATTTCTTCCCAGCTAATTTCTGGGTGGGGAGTTAACTCATCGATGACATAGTCAGGTGGCGTTAGCTTGTGATGGGCGTTGCGGTCGTGCTTTCGATGGCACGAGGTGCAGCGGGGTGAGTACCTGTCTTGGTCGGTGGAATACGCCATGATGAAGGTGTTTTCAACGAGGTCCCAGTGCTCATTTGGGCAACCTCCGTTGTATGACCATTCGTTAGCTTGATTTCCACAGTCGACACATTTGTACTGCGATGCCCTGCCCCGGTCATAAAAAATGCGCTTATGCATTCCGTCATAGCTTGGTACTTCCATTCGCTTGCGACCTACACCGCGTCCTGGGCCTTGGGCTAGTGGGTTACCGTATTTTTTGGCCCGGTATTCGTGGTAGTAGCAGTAGCCGTTTGCATGGTAGGGGCGTTCGCATCCCTCTACTTCGCAGTCGCGTTTTACCTGCTTGTAGTCGCTCTTGCCAAGCGGGTCGCCATACTTTCGCCAACGCACCCAGTGTGCTGCGCACCAGCCGCGTCCTTTGGCGGGCTTTTCACATCCTTCGATTGAGCACTGCTGTGGTTTGGCGCATTGGTTGCAGAGAACTTTTCTCCCGTGGTTTTCGGGGAGTTTGGTTTTGCATTTTTTGCAATGGCGGTATGGGGTTCCGGTTTTATGGATGCGGTTGTAGTGGATTGAGCAATATTCGCTTGATGTTGAACGGGCCTGTCGGTTGCATTCTTGAATCGTGCAGAGGGTACGCTCATTCATAGCCCTCACGCTCCTTACTAGCGTTGTTTGGGTTAGGCCTCTGGTGAGCGTTGGCGCGCTCCCAGGGGCCGTTCTTATTCTTCCAATTATAGCACATCACCTGGGCTTTTAAGTAGTTTTATGAGGTCTTCGATTTCCATAATTGCCCACTGTTTTCCGGGGTCTGTTGTTCCTCTTCGCTTGGCGATGACTACGCCGACGTGTGCGTTGTCGTTGTCGGCTTCTTGGTGGGCTTCTTTGGTCCATTGGGGGAGGTTGAGTTTGCCGCCGTAGTCCTTGCATTCGATGGTGATTCGGCGGTTGTGTGAGTCGCGGACGTTGGCGATGTCGCCGCAGTCCTTAGCCCCGGTTTTGACTCGGCGGTCTATGCGGTCGTCGAGGTTGTCTCGAAGGTGGTCGGCTATGAGGCGTTCGAATCGTGCGCCTGCTTGTTTGGCGGTGTTTCTGTTTCTGCTCAAAATGGTGGCTCTTTTCGTTTCTGGCGGGTTTGGGTGTTGTTTTGGGGTGATTGCCCGTCGGTGGCGTGTTTGTCGCTCTGTGGGGCTTCTGGGCGGGTTTTGGGCTTGTTTCGGGCTTGTGGTCGCAGTGCCATGCTTCGCCGTCCTTGGATCGCATGCCGTTGTGGTCGCAGAGGTCGCAGGCGTCGATGGCGGCGCGGCGTTGCTTCTTCTCCTCGGCTTCGGCTTGGGCGCGTTGCTTCTTGGCGTCGGCGCATCCCCAGCACGCCTCTCGGCTGGGGTTGCCGTCTGGGTGCTTTTGGCAGACTCCGTTTACGGCGAGGGGCCGGGCGGCGTGAGCCGCGGCCAACTCGTCGAGACTTTCAGGGGTGGGGTTCGATGCTTCCGATTCCGAGCCGTCGTCAGCGCCTGTCTGGTTTCCCCTTCTCCCCCGAACCCCCTTAACCCCATCCGACGTTTCCCCCCTTTGCGAGCGTCTAGAAAAGGTTGTGGTTGTGGTTGCGGTTGTAGGGCTAGGGTCAACGCTAGGGTCAACCGAGGGGTCAATGGCACCCTTAGGTTCACCCCTAACGCTAGGGTCAATGGAAGGGTGAACCGAGGGGTCACTGGAGGGGTCACTGGAGGGGTCAACCTTAGGGTCAACGGCACCCTCACCCTTAGGGTCAACGCTAGGGTCAATGGAAGGGTGAACCGAGGGGTCAATTGCGCGTTTTTTCAACAGCCGCGACGCCTCATCCGACTCCCAACCCTTAAACTCCGGATGCTCCTCATGCAGCCGCCGAAGCTCCCACACGACCACACCCTTAATCGTCCGCGACCCCACAGCCGCAAACTCACGCGCCATCGTCGTCGCCAAATTCCTCTGCTTCATCAAACCGTCATGCCGCACGAAAGTCCGCACCAGAAACTCGTCAGTATCTTCATCAATCACGATGAAAAGACCGTCCACGAGCTCACGGGCCACAGACTCCACAACCGGGCGGGACCACGACGAGCACAGGCCAGAAAGGCGGCCCGCGTGCCAGGTCCCCACCCCGGCGCGGTTCATGGTTGGGTGCGAGATGAGCACAAAGTAAAGCAGCTGCGCGTTATTGCTTAAATCCAGGAATGAGTCATCATTCCAGATAGAAAGCTTAATCTGGGCAAAGTCACGCATCTTTTTTCACCTCCTTTTCTATGGATTCAAATAGGCGTATGAGCGCGTCGAGGAAGTCAGGCCGGGCGCAGTACAGGTCGCGGGTTTCGAGGTAGGCGCGCATGTCCTCACGCTGCTGGTGGGTGGGCATTAGTTGCTGCTTCCGATTCCGTTGGTGCCGCGTTCGGTGTGTGGCAGTTCGCGTACTTCTGCAATGTCGTTGGTGGCGATGGGGATGATGACGAGTTGTGCGATGTAGTCGCCGGCAGTGATGTGTTGGGTGGTGTCGCCAGTGTTGTGGAGACTGATTTTGATGGAACCGGTGAAACCACTATCAATAATGCCGGTACCATTGGATAGAACAAGTTTTCGTTTAATTCCGGTGCTGGAACGCACAAAAATCATGCCCACATGCCCCCGCGGCACAGCAACCTTTACACCAGTATCCCCCACCCTGTGAGCACCCACCGGAACACTCACGTCATGCTTCAACGCCAGGTCAATACCAGCATCATCCTTATACGCCTGACGCGGATGAGCCGCACCATCATCAAGAGAATAAAAAAGCAATTTCAAAAGTCCTTAAGGAAAATAGAAAGGGCTTCTACAAGGCGCAAAAAGTTGCAGGTATCCTTGCAGAAGCCCCAAATGAAAGATTGAATGTTCAGTGTTATATTCCTACGTTGACGAATCAGCCTCCCAGAATGATGACTACTACCTACTGTCTGCGCTCATACTTGATGAAAAAGGTAAATCTCAGCTAGAAAAAGGCTTGTCAGATTTGCTAGCCGCAGAGACTGAACAAGGTCATCTCTGGGGAATTGAAGAGTTGCATGGCTACGAAATAATGCAACAGAAGGGCGACTGGTCGCACGTGCCCTTTCGTCTAAGCATCAATATTTACAATCGGGCGCTTAGCATCATCAACGATTCTGCCTCTGCGCTGTTTGTAGAATGCATCAACCGGCGCAAACAGGAAAAGCGGTACGTCCGCCCGTTTGACCCCCGAGATTTAGCGATTAGCTTCACTCTCGAGCGGGTTAATGAGTTCTGCACCGGGAACGAGGAAAATTCCCATGTTCTACTAGATGACCACTACACAGCGGAAGAATCCAGAAAGAACTTCATGAAATACCGAACCGATGGAACATTCGGCTACAAACCATCCAAACTTGACCGAGTAACATCTTTCGATTTCTACGATTCCAAAACTAGGTGGGGCTTACAGGCAGCTGATTTATGCACTTACATAGCCAACAGAGTCATTTCTAAACCGTCTACAAATCCCAAGGCTGTACGCCTCCAGAATGATATGTGGAATCGAATCAGAACGATAAGAGAAGCTGGACAAATTAGAATTTGGCCTTAAGATGCACGAAAGCCGCCGTCAAAGAATGACAGCGGCTCAAGGCGATGTGGTGTTGTATACCCATACAATCACTACATGGAACATGATATAAGCATCTCAGCTAGATAGCAATAATTTAACCCCTGTGGACTATGGAGGTCCTGACTGGCGGGGTTAAGTGGTTGGGTCTACAAGGACGATTGATGTCGCGTTGAGGGCAAATCGTCCGTGGGCCCGAACCCCGGAAAGTGGACACGGGGATTTAATCAAGATGCGATAGTAAGTGTAGCTGATCCGGCGGCTTCGAAGGCGTTCGGCGAGCGATAGCCGCACCACGAGTGCAAGCGCTTGGTGTACCCCGAGATCGGAGGCGATCGCGTTGAGCGTTGCTCCGGGGGTCGACTCGTACAACGAGACTGCGTCGCGCTTGAACTGCTCGGTGTAGGTCTTGCGTGGCATGGTGGAAAGGTACCTCACTTCCCAGCGAGATGCTGGTTTCAAGGTGTCCACCATCTGGGGGTCAGGTCCACTGACATGCGCAAAGCCACCGCCCCAATAGAACCGGACAAATAAAGCAAACAGCCGGGCCGACGAAGTCGGCCCGGCCCCAGTACCAACTACCCAGAACACGACAGTACCGGGTCCCCAGAACACCGGTACCAAAAACTCGCATCTGACAGTTTAGACCGCGCATCGCTTAAAAAGAAGAATTCAACTGCCAAGGTTCCTATATCACCCACTGACGCCTGAATATGCAGCAACTGTTCGGAAAAGGCGGGAAAGTACTTCCCGCCGCGAGTATTCGAACTATTCCGCCGTGATTTAGCTACTAAACGTCACGTGTCTCTTAACGGGAAGCAGTTGATTACTGTCACACAGGGTTAAACTGCCCTTTTACTTCTTGGCGTAGCGCATTCCTTCTATCACGTCGTCATTGTCAAAGATAATGGGTTGGCCGTATTCCAGATCGGGGCCGTCATCGTATTTATGCATCAGGTAATCATTAAGCTGCTGCATATCCTTCACCGTCACCGCCTGATAAGGCATGTCGAAGGCAAGCTTCTCCAAGAATAGGTAGCCATCCTCATACGGCACGGCAACGCCGGTATGCCCGATGAAAAGCGTGGCCGGTTCTGTCAAGGTATCGTGCGAGAATACCGACACCACTCGGGCATCTGTATCCGCAAACTCGATGCCGCGGTCTTTAAAATAAGCCTTGATATCGGCAATGTGCTGTCCGGGATCTTGCTCCATGGTAGTTTCCACATTCCCATAGAAGGCCTCAAACTTGGCGCGCTCGGCTTCATCAAAGATTTGATCCGGCGCGTTGTCTAGGGACTGTTGGTCTAGGAACAACAAGGAGTCATTGGGGTTGTCCTGGTCATCAACGGAAAAGAGCGAATCCGCCAGGGTAAAGGTATTGATGCGGCAATTGGTACCCACATAATCCGCATGGTGGTCATTCCACGCCTTTGAAATGGCCTCCACATCGTATTCTGGGTCCTGCTTCCTGTACTCCGCGAAGCCTTCGGTCACCATGCTGTCCGTCGGTACAGCAGTGTTGTATTCGTCTACCAGCTCAAAAAAGCCATCGATGYTTTGTTGTGGCMCTCCGGCACCGGCAAGCGCAGTGCGGSCCMCCTCTTGCGWTTGYTTATCGACGAGATTGCTAATAGTCAYCCCCGCCAGTAGCTGCGCCGCATCGGCATCTGCGGTCGGAATCTCCGTGTGCTGTTCGCTCGCCGCCTTTGACTGTGCGCCGGCACTGGAGGTCGACGCAGAGTCGGAACTATTCGCAGCCTGATTCGTCTCCCCACTATCTGGATTCGAGCAAGCCGCTAACAATAAACACGCTGTCACGGTAGGGACAGCCAGGTAGGAAAAGCGCATCATCACATGCTAGCGAAAAATGGCCCACACAAGATAGCCCCCTCGAAAAATCGGGTAGCAAGGACTCCCAACGCATCTCGGTTCACCACTTGTTTGTTCTTTGAGGAGAAGCCACCACTATCCAATCTCCAGCATGAGCAACAAAAGTATAAATCCTTCAGCCGGAGATATCCTCATCAAACATCTTCTGATCCACCTTAATGGCAACGGCGGCTCCAGCGCCCATGGCTTGCGGCATTTGGTCTGGGGAGCTTATGACATTTCCTGCAGCCCAAATACCCTCCAGTGACGTCATCCCAGAGTCCGCTTTAACCCAACCGTGTTCTACAGCGCATCCGGCTTGCTTAAGTAGTGAGTCATTAGGAACAAATTCGGGACCGGTAAAACAAGCTTCGTATTCCTTCTTTTTCTGCCCAACGTCAAGTACTACGCCGCCATCAAAGCGTTCAGATTCTCTAACCCCTTGCACCGAATTAGGTTCAATTGTGATTCCTAGCGATTCCATAAGGCGTTTTTCATCCTGGGAAAGCTCCAGCCCATGTGGATAGAAAGTCACTCGATCCGTCCACTTAGTGAGCAGCTTCGTTATACGGAAAGTAAATGGAGGGTTCTTCCCACCAATAACGACCAGGTTCTTATTTTTGGCCTCATAACCATGGCAATAAGGACAGTGAAAGACCCGGTTGCCCCACAGCTGTTCAAGGCCAGGGATGTCCGGCAATTTGTCAGTGATACCTGTAGCTACGATTACATGGCTCGAGTAAATGGCGTCGCCGCTTTCCAATTCGGTTTTCCACCTATGCGAGTGGTCCTCAGCAGGCATAAGCGACTTCGCAGTTTCAGGGATGACCTCTCCGCCGAACGATTGAAATTCTTGGCGGCCACTTTCCAGCATTTGAACAGGCGATGCAGATTCGAATCCTAAAACTCCGTGGGAATGCTCGCTAAACCTATTGCGTGGCTGATCTGAGTCCACTAACGCGACAGACCGATTCGCGCGAGCCAAGGTAATAGCCGCAGAAGTGCCCGCGAATCCGCCACCAATAATTACTACGTCCACTCTCATAGAAATCTTTTCCTTACCCTACTTTAAGCCAAGGAAAGTCAAGGCAATCTACAATTTTCGTACACATAGGCGATTTTCCTTGCTCGCCTGCATACTTATGTCCGAACCAGTTGATTTAGTTAAACCATTGCTACTTCACACTACAGCCAGATGCTGGGGGTGTGCATCGGCAATAATCACTCATTATCTCTCTTCCGAAAGACCAAAGCGTTGGACAACTCTCCTTACTCGTCTCCCTCCCTTGAAACTCCTGCGCCACTTCCATCAGCAAACGTGGAAAAGCCGCTTTTAAAGCGGTGGTTGGTTCTGGCTATTGTTTATTGGGGCCGCCCTCGTGGTGTTTGTGGCCTTTATTTTTTCCATGCTGAAAATAAGCGAAGCCCAAGACACTGAGGCCGCTTTAGACAAATGCCGCGAGGATGTAACCCGCCGTGCCAAGTACCCCGGTGGAGTCAGTTTTCCAGAAGATATTGATATCCAGTCGGCAGATTCAATAACTGAATCGCCACGTACATACCACGCCTTCGGCCACGTTGATTTTCCCAATGGATTTGGCACTCCAGTCCGAGAGTTCTATTCCTGCAACATTGTCGTTGATTTGGGAGATATTCAAGACAGTACCGTCCGTTGCCAAGGATCCGCTGCGCTAATCGCTCTCGACCACTGCTGCGCTTTTGCAGCCAATGTCGGAAAACTTTCCTCTTTCCCTCTCTCACTCACTTTGAAAGGAACCCACACCATGTCCTCTCCATCCCCCTATTCCGATAATTCTCAACCGGCTGGTCAACCAGCAGCTGGGCAGCCGGCTTCTGAGCAGCCCCAAAAGAAAAAGGGCGGCTGCCTCAAGTGGGGCGCAATCATCATCGGTGTCCTCATCATTATCGCCATCATCGCCAATATGGGCGGTAGCGACGATAAAACCAGCGAAAGCTCTACGGACCAGACCACCCAGCAAGGCACTGTAGAGGCCGCCCCGGAGGAAGAAGCCCAAGAAATAAACGCGGACGACGATGCTCGCGATGAGCACGACAATCAGCCAGAAGAACGAAGCGAAGACCAAGATGTCCCGCGCGAATTCAAGAATGCTTTGAAGAGTGCCAAGGTGTACTCAGATACCATGCACATGTCCAAGCAGGGATTGTACGACCAGCTCAGCAGCGAGTACGGCGAACAATTCAGCCCGGAAGCCGCCCAGTACGCCATTGATAATTTGGAAGCGGACTACCACGATAATGCTCTTCAAACGGCCCGCGATTACGAAGAAACGATGAGCATGTCACCCAATGCTATCTATGACCAACTCGTCAGCGAATACGGTGAAAAATTCACCGCAGAAGAAGCACAGTACGCAGTGGATAATCTGTAGTCGTACCCCACAGGGTACTAGCGCAACTCCGCCGAGGGACCTTGCTCTTGCTTGAGGGCGACGCTTATAGTCGCCCTCACTAGCATTGCGGCAATGTTGCACTCGAAAGGATTCCTGCCATGACCGATCCACACTCCACGTCTACCCCGGAACCTGGTGATGACGATTCCCAGAAGCCATTGCCCCTAACCAAGGATCCGTTCCTTAGGTGGAGCGTTCTTGTCCTTATTATCCTTGTCATCATCGCCATCGTCACCAACCTGCCTTAAAGTCGGCCACGGTACGGTCCTACGCGCCGTCTAAACCGCTAGCGTTTGCGCCGACCGCGGCGAAAGCCTTTTAGCTCCGCCTTCTTCGCAATCGCGGCCACCTGTGCCGCGGTGTAGTTCACTGGCGCGMCYCCGGCGSGGGGCAGGACCCAYCCCCGCCAGTAGGAAATGATGGCCATGCCACTGCCGATGATTGGGGAAACCACCATCCCCATGGCGAATTGGTCATTGGATGCAAAGGTCACCATGACGATGCCTGTGACGATAGAAGGCACCGCATAGAGGGGGCTGCCGCCAAAAATGGACGGGATTTGTCCAGAGGCGACATCGCGGACCATTCCCCCGCCGACGGCGGTTAAGACACCTAAAAACACGCACGGGATCATGGGCATACCCGCAGCCAGTGCCTTCACACAACCGGTGGTAGACCACATACCCAAAATGATGGCATCGCCGTGCTCGCGGAAAATCTCCCACGCCTTTCCCTTCAGCTCCATGAGGAAGGCGGTCAGCGCCCCGGCACAGGCAAGGCCCAAGTACCAAGGATCTGAAATAGCGGCGGCAGGGCCATCATCGATAAGCATGTCGCGGATCATGCCGCCAGCCAGGCCGGAAAATAAGGCGAGGAAGATAAATCCCACGATGTCGAATTCGCGGCGGCGAGCAATCGTGCCACCGATGATGCCGTTCAAGGCCACTCCGATCAGATCGAAGGCCTGGTACATCGTGTTGATGAGGGGATCCACGTCATGCATAACAACTACTGAACATAGCCGATCGCAGCGGTTTCGCCCTTTCCAGGGGTAGGAAGCGAGTAAAGTTGATCGACGGTCTCTTCTGACCGGATTACAGTGTTATCCCGCTTTGTCTCGGTTATCTCGAAAGTTCTTTCATGTCTAACTCAAATGCTAGGTACTTCATCTGGTCCAATGGCCTGCAAAATTTAGGCGACCAGATCGTTGCTTCCAAAACGGTGCTGCCAGCGCTGTTTAATGCGGCAGGCGTCCCCGCCTTCTTTACCGGCCTGCTTACCCCTATCCGGGAATCTGGCTCCATGCTGCCGCAGGCCGCTCTTACCCCCTGGGTGACCACGCACCGCGCCCGCAAGCGCCTGTGGATGATCGGCTCGACCGGCCAAGCCATCTCCGCCGCCGTGATTGCCCTTGCCGCATTCTTTATCCGCGGCGCATGGCTGGGCGTGGTCGTGCTTCTCGCCCTGGCGGCGCTTTCCCTGTTCCGCGCGTTGTGTTCCATCGCCGGCAAGGACGTGCAGGCGCGCACGATTTCCAAGGGCCAGCGCGGCCGGGTCACCGGATCCGCAGCGGCCTTGGGCGGCGGGGCCACCCTGCTGGCCGGTGTCATCTTATTCCTCTTGGGGGATCTCACGATTTCCACTATGGGCATCGTTTTATTGGTCGGCGCTTCTACTTGGGGCATTGCCACGTGGGTATTTTCGCACGTGGAAGAGCCAGTGCCGGAGGGGGAACAAGAAGGCATCGATAAGAGCTGGTGGTCAGATACCTGGAAGCTTTTTACTGGCGATGCCCAGTTCCGCAACTTCGTCATCGTTCGCGCTCTGTTGCTGGTCTCGGCGCTTTCTACCGCATTTATCATACTGCTGCACGATGACCTTTCCGGCATCTACGGCTTCGTGCTTGCCTCCGGCCTGGCTTCGCTCGTAGGCGGGCGCGTTTCTGGCATATTTTCGGATAGATCCTCCAAGAACACTATGGCGGCTGGTGCGGCCATTTCCTCCGTCATCATTCTGCTCATCGTGGCTAGTTCCCACTGGGCCCCAGACTCCGTGAATGCTTGGGTCATGCCTCTCGGCTTCTTTGCTGTCAACCTCGCGCATACGGCAGTCGGACCTGACCCCCAGATGGTGGACACCTTGAAACCAGCATCTCGCTGGGGAAGTGAGGTACCTTTCCACCATGCCACGCAAGACCTACACCGAGCAGTTCAAGCGCGACGCAG
>NZ_CP100376.1:2326836-2347715 GCF_030515985.1 Corynebacterium accolens
CCGCCCTTGGGATGGTCCGCCCTGTCGATTTCGAAAATCACATCACCCAAACCAGAAACGAAGAAAAAATCGCTGCCTAACCGCTAGGTAGCTCTACTACGTGTCCACGATTTGCGGGCAACCCCAACTGGTTATTGAGTGTTCGGCGTTCCTTTGGCACGGGTGTTTTCTCGTTGAGGAATGTTTTGAATACCTGACCGAAGTCGTGCAGACGTAGCGTCCACTCCCGTGCCTGTTCGAGTGTGGTGACACGGGTTAGTTTCAGCGCCAGTGCGTAGATGGTTTTGCCGGCGTCGGTGCGCGGCCGTGAGGTGGTGTAGCGGCGGATGACGCGTTGCGCATGGACGAGACAACGCTGAATCATCGCGTTTGGCCAGCAGGCTTTAATCGCGGTGAGTGCGCCTTGTCCGACGTCGATGACGACGCAGAGCGGCTCGGCGATTTTGCGAAGAAGCTGCGTGTATGCGTGGACAGTTTCGTGTTTGGTCCAGTGCCAAGCAATGACGTGGTGGCGTCGATGAAGATCTGCTCGTAGACGCGCTGCGGGGCACCGTCGTTGGGGACGTCGATGAGCCAAAACGGTTCAATCGGCGATCAAGTGTCCAACGACTCACCCTTTGTGGCCCGGCGAGTTCAGACAACGTCACTGTGGAGGTGACATAGGAGATGAAGGCTTTAAAGTCGCAGGCCTGAGTGAGATCGGTGCGGGTTCGTGTCGTGGAGCTGCCGCAGTTCGGGTCTTTGCACCGCCACCTGGTTGTGCCTTTGGATGTGGTTCCGTTTTTCTTCATTTGCCCAGCACATACCGGGCATCGTGGTCTGTTTTTACTCACCCGGAAAGCACACCAGAGAGTGTCTGATGGTTTGTGTGTGGGTACCTAACCTGCATGAGGAGATGGACCAGAATGACTACTGTGGCGAGACGAGATCCGGCTGATAAGGCCAAGATTGATGCGATTGAAAAGAAGCTGCTTGCTAATCCTGACATCGCGAAACTGATTGATGACCTAGGCACGTCCACAACGGATGCCAACGACCTAGTTCGCGGCATGTTACAAGCCTCGATTACCAGGGGACTCAACGCTGAAATGGATGCCCACCTGGGCTACGAGTCTGGCGACAGGAGCGCTAAAGCTGCAGCTAGAACAGACAATTACCGCAACGGGTCGTATCCAAAGACCGTGGATTCTAACTGCGGGCCAGTCACCGTTGATGTCCCTCGGGATCGGGCTGGAACATTCTTTCCGACTATGGTCCCTAAAGGTTCTAGGCGCTTGACTGATCTTGATGACATGATCGTCAGCTTGTATGCCGGCGGAATGACCATTAGGGATATCCAGCATCATATGGCAACGGCGATGCGTGTCGATATTTTCCATGAGACGATTTCTGCGGTTACTGACGCCGTGCTCGATGAGGTTATGGTCTGGCAAAACCGCCAGCTAGACGAGTTCTACCCCGTGGTTTTCCTGGACGCGTTGCGCATTAAAGTCCGCGACGACGGCCGAGTAGTCAACAAATCTGCGTACATGGCAATCGGCGTGGATCTCGACGGTATTAAGCACATTTTAGGATTGTGGATTGCCAAGGAAGAAGGCGCTTCATTCTGGGCGCAGGTATGCGCCAACTTTTCTAACCGTGGGGTCAAGGACGTCTTTATCGTCTGCTGTGACGGGCTGAAAGGCCTGCCAGAGGCAGTTGAGGCAACCTGGCCGAACTCTATGGTGCAAACCTGTATCGTGCACCTGATTCGCGCCGCTAACCGGTGGGTAGCCTACGGGGATCGCCGGGGCGTATCAGCCGCGTTGAAAAAGATTTACACTGCCACGGACGAGCCCACAGCACAGGTTGCTTTAGACGAATTTGAAGCCTCCGAGCTGGGTGAGAAATATCCCCGCTCAGTCAAGGTCTGGCGTGATGCGTGGGCGCGTTTCGTACCGTTTCTGCAGTTCCCACCAGCAGCCAGGAAGGTCATCTATACGACGAATTCCATTGAGTCGTTTAACAACCAATTGCGTAAAGCTACTCGCAACAGGGTGCAGTTCACCAACGATGAATCCGCGCTCAAGACGCTGTGGTTGATGATCTGCAATATTGAAGACAAACGAGCTGTAAAGAGAGCCAAGCAGGGCAAACGAGTCTCAAGAACAGCCGGCAGACTCATGGAAGGAGCCCGAGTTTCTGGCTGGAAACAAGCCATCAACCAGATGGCCGTGGCTTTTCCCGACCGCTTCGACAAATACCTATAAACCTAGCCCCACACACAAACAACT
Organism: Corynebacterium accolens; assembly: GCF_030515985.1. The sequence continues at coordinate 2,329,110 of NZ_CP100376.1, forward strand.
TGACACGCTCGGAAACCTAGAGAGGCCCTAGCAGCACGGGGGATGAGTTTATTAAAGGCCGAAGGCGCCGCCGCTGACGAGGATGAAGGTACCCAGGCCGATCAAGACGATAGGGAACAGCACATGCTCCCAGCGTTCGAGAATCTCCGCGATGGGCGGACGGGTGGCCACGAACTTCGCCAACAGGACCAGGCCCGCCACCAGAATCAGAAAGACAACGCAGTAGATGATAACGGTGGCGGTATCCACGTTGAGAAAAACCGGGACATAGACGCCGATATTGTCGCCACCGTTGGCAAAGGTCACCCCGGCGACGGTCAAGACGCTTACGTTCTTTCCGCTGACTTTCGCGTCATCGTCGTCATCGTCTCCCCGCCAGGCTTGCCAGGCCGCCCACAGCCCCAGGGCCAGGGGGATTAGCCCGAAGTAGGGGATCGCCTCGGTGGGCAGGAAGGCATCCGCCCCTAGGGTGACCAGAATCGTGGCTGCGAGGATGCCCGCGAAACCAAGATACTGCCCGGCCAGGATCCGAAGTGTGGTCCCTGCTTGGCCGGCCCCACGGGCGAAGAACAGCGAGAGCACGATGATGTCGTCGATATTGGTGGCGATAAACAGACCAACCGCCCCCAGGAGACCAGTTACCACTTACCTGTTCCCCTCTCCGGTGGCACACCCGGGCACGTCACATGCCGAGTCAATACACGGGGCATTTTCGTCGGCAGCCAGAGTGGTATCTAGCAGTGAGTTCAACGCTTGGACAAGATGGGCGTCGACGATCTCGTAGCGGGTCTTCCTCCCCTGCGGTTCTGCGACCACAATTCCGCAGTCCCGTAGGCAAGTGAGGTGGTTCGACACATTTGACCGCGTCAGTTCCAGTTCCCGGGCGAGAGCGGCCGGGTAGGCCGGGCCGCCCAGCAGGGTCAGGAGAATACGGGATCGGGTGGGATCGGCCATCGCCCGACCCAATCGGTTCATCACGTCCAAGCGCGAAGCAATAGTCAGCATGTACTGGACTATACAGCGTCTGCTGAACTGTTGCAACGAGGGGCGAACGTCGGCCCGACGGTGATGTGTGGGACACCAGCATCCTTCGGTACTGTCTGTGTCGAATTCGTTCGTCTATGAACAGCAGGCTGCCGCAAGGGTCACTCAGGCGGCCGAGGCCTCTGTTCCGGACAAGGACAAGGAGCAATCCGCGGGGCTGCCCCCACGAGCGTCAAGAAGAAAGCGTAACTGGCCGGCTGTCAGGGACGCCACCGCCTCCCACCCCTGACATATTGCCTTAGGGGTGGCGGTAATTCGACCATCCGCAGCTTAGGCTTGGCCCTTCAGCCAACTCCTGTCGATGACCCGGTGTGCATAGGAGATCATCGCCATGGCGTCGAGAAAATCTTGTCCCTTTTCTTCCGATCCCAGACGTGCGCGATGGGCGCGATCGTTACGAAGGTGTCCGTAGATTCCGTTGAGTAGATGGATGAATCCGAAATGCTCGGCCTCATCTGCTGGGCTGGAGAAATCGTTTATGAATCGTGGCCCAGGGTTATTGCGTGTACCGAACACGTACTGAGTGAGCTTCTCTCCGTCAAGCGCGCAGTCTGCGGGCCGGATACGTTCCATCAGTGACTTTGTCGCTTCGGTTACAGCATGGAACATCGACTGATTAATCAGTTCTTCTTCACAAAATCTCAGCGCCTCGGGATGAGTGCCGCGCAAGACAAGCTTCTCTTTTATCCGCCTGGTCAGGGCGTCGGCGCCGATGACGCCTTCACCTGTAGGGACGATGTGCCCCTCCGCGGTGACGCTGAACCGATAGGTGCGAAGGATTGTGTCGACGTCGGAGATGATCCGTTGACGCTTCTGTGGCCCCTTCAAGAACCGGGCTGGAGCTAGAGCCTCTGAAACAAAACGTGCCAGTGGCCCGCTCGACTCAGCGGATTGTTGCTCGTTCATCAAGGCGTGGTAGGCGATATCAGTCTTGGAGGAAAACCCTCGAGCACCGTGATACCGGCCGCGGCGAAGACATTATGCATCTCCGTAGCTGAGATTCCCTCCCCTCCTGCCACGAGTGCCTTGCAGAGTGCGCGTGTCAGAGCGGGGTTAGCAACTGGAAGGTTATTTTTAGAAAGCATGCTATGAATTTAGCGAGTGCGTCCCAGCATGTGTCACCGGATAGGGAAGAGTGCGCAGTTTCTGGCACGCTGTTTGAAGTGTCCCAGGTTTTGTTCCGTTTGAGTAGATGGGAAAATCTGGAACATGCCGAGAAAATTTGACCAGGATGCAAAGGACCGAGTGGTCCGTCTTGTAGAGGACCGCATCGTGGCGGAAAATATGTCGATGCACCCCGCGTGCCAGGCAGTAGCCCCAAAGCTGGGGGTTTCATGGCACACGGCTCGTCAATGGACTTAAGCCTGCCCGCCGTGCGGGAAACATCCCAGAACCTGTGCCTGAAAATGTGGCCGCCGAAAACGCGAGGCTGCGCCGTGAAAATCACCAGCTACGCGACACTAATGAGCTGCTGAAGGCCGCGTCAGCTTTTTCGCCTCATGACTCGACCCGAAACGTTAAGAAATGATCCGGTTCATCGATGACTACCGGAGCAGTTTCTCTGTCGAGTTCATTTGTAAGACGTTGAAGAATAACCGGGCTGGTGGGTTTATCACCTCGCGTGGTTATCGCCAGTTCAAGGCCCGTGGATTAAGCGCTCGTCGCCTTCGCGATACTATGTTGGTTGAACGCATTAGTGCTGTTCATAGAGATAATTACGGTGTCTACGGCGTGCGGAAAATGTGGCATGCTCTCCGCCGTGACGGAATCGATATCGGCCGTGAACACGCTACCCGACTGATGCGCCTGGCTGGCGTTTCTGGCAAAGGCAAAGGCGGATCACCAATCACAATCCGAAAAGCTAACGTGCCTGATTTGCGCCCAGATTTGGTCGAGCGTGAATTTAAAGCTCAAGGACCGAATAAGCTGTGGGTGGCCGACATTACCTACGTGCGCACGAAGAAAGGCTTTGTGTAGAACGTGAGCTGCTGTGCGTGGCAGGCCTCGGGTGTTACGTATGGATAACGGCCCGGAGTTCATCAGCCGTGAGCTGGCTAGTTGGGCTGCTAAGCAAGACACTGTCGAGGCGTTCATCCCACTGGGGATGCCATGGCATAACGGGTTTGTGGAGTCCTTCCACAACCGGCTACGCGACGAGCTGTGAGAGGACGAGATGTTCGACGACCCCGCCCATGCGTCGCGTTGCCTGCGACTGTGGTCGAAGCGCTATAATACCTAGGACCTGACCCCCAGATGGTGGACACCTTGAAACCAGCATCTCGCTGGGGAAGTGAGGTACCTTTCCACCATGCCACGCAAGACCTACACCGAGCAGTTCAAGCGCGACGCAGTCTCGTTGTACGAGGACCCACGCGTACACACTGCGTGGGCCGTCCACTAAAGAGTGCCTAAAAACTACCCCCGGTACCCGATATCCGCACCGGTCGGTACTCGATACCGCCCTACCGGTACTAAATAGCGTCGCGCGTCAGAGTCCTACCGGCGCGATCATTATTACGTTGCCGGAGTATTAGTAAACGAACGTCAAGAGAGGGTTTTAACCGACCGCTTGGACTATCTGGCATACCAAGCTCAAATGCGAAATCATTGGAAGTACTCGCCAGAATTTCATGGGCATGCGCTAATGAACGGCCTTTGAAGACTGGGTTGACCTGCGCGAGCGCTTTGGTGCCTGTATCTCCATATATCAATCGGTAATGCACTCGGTCCAAAATTCCGGTGCCCTGGTATTTCTGGAGGGCGTGGATATAAGGCGTCTGCACTCGCGATATCGCTATCCACAAAGCCCACACGAAATCACCTTGCGACATCTCTTAGAACGAGTCAATGAATTTTGCGCCGCAACAGGGAAGAAAACCACAGCAGCAAGTCTGTGAAGCGAGCAACTAAACGTCTAGTCAAAGCGTTGGGGCCAGCACTAATTCATGAGCGTAAGTGGAATCCCTAAATAAAGCTCTGGAGCCTACGCGGCTCCAGGCGACAACGTTCCGGTAACCGGCTCGTCGTACCACTTGTTTAACCGTTTAGGCTGACAGATTTCAACAGCAACATTCGTCGGATTTCCCCTAGTCGTGGTCCGGTGGCACAAAAATCGCTGCAGAAATCATCTGGCGCAGTGGTCGTTACTCGCAACGCCTTAATCCGCCATGCTCGCCTCACCTATCAAGGCATCGCAGTCCACTCTATGTCTTCGAAGCCCCAGTCGGAGAAATGCCAGGTGATGGTCTCGGTGGCATCGATAAGCGCGTGCTCCATTGTCTCTTCATCGTCGCCGGTAACGGAGAGCTCGAGCATCACTGAAGTATCTTCTTCGTCCAATAGCCCCACGTCCAAGGGGCCGCCATCATCGAGGCCGGACACAAAGCGCGCGGTCCAATTTTCGCCGCCAAAGAAACTGGAGTCCTCTTCTATAGCGTGCTTTTCCTCCAAGTCCCAGATAGCTTCAATAATGTCCCAGTTGCCGGTAATTGCAGCGGACAGCTCGGCGTCACGCCCGTACAGCACCAGCTCGTGGAGCCACGAATAGTCAATGATAAAGCTGCTCATAATGCCTGCCAGTGTATGCGACGAGAGCCTACTCTCTGAACGCACTCACCGAGCGTTTTGCTTATAAACCCAGCTGTTCAAGTTCTGTGCAGAGGGCATCGATTTGTGCGCGCGTATGGGTTGCCATGAGGGTAACGCGGAGTATCGCAGCGCCACGTGCAACAGTGGGCCACCGGATTGCCGGGACGATAAATCCATGGTCAAGCAGTGCAGCGCTAGCGTCCATTGCGGCGGCCTCATCGCCCACGTGCACGGGGATAATCGGCCCTTGCTGTGGCGTAGTCCCGCGTGTGCTGTGCCAATAAGCAATATTGCCTTGCAGTTGGCTAACCAGACTGGGATCAGACTCAATGAGCTTTAACGCCGCGAGCACGGCGGCCGATGTTGCTGGCGTGGGAGAGGTAGAAAATACGAAGGACCGGGCTTGTTGCCGCAATAGCTGGGCAACCGGCTTGCTCGTTGCCACGAGGCCGCCTTCGGCGCCAAGCGCCTTGCTAGCGGTAATAAGCTGAATATCGGGCTGGACGCCGAAATATTCTGGGAGGCCAAGGCCGCGGTTGCCGACGGTGCCAAACGAATGGGCATCATCGACCATAAGCCAAGCGCCGTGTTCGCGTGCCAGCCGCGATAGCTCAGGCAAGGGTGCAAGCACCCCGTCCATGGAAAAGAGGCCATCGGTAATAACCAAGGCATACTTGGTGGTCCTGGTGACCAAAGCGTTTTCTACAGCGCGGGTATCGCGGTGCGCCGTAACGACGAGGGAGGCGCCACTCGCCTTTGCGAGCCGGCAGCCATCGATGATACTGGCGTGGTTGCGCGCATCGGAAACAATGGTGAGCTCGGGCGAGGCCAACGCCTGCAACGTCGATAGATTGGCTTGGTACCCGGTGGCAAAGAATACCGAGTCTGGATACCCAGTCAGCTGGGCCGCAGCGGCTTCTACCGCAACGTGTAATTCAGACGTGCCGGTGGTCAAACGCGAGCCGCCTGAGCCTGCGCCGTAGTGATCAACGCTGTCCTTTACGGCGTTTTTAATCTCCGGATGCTCTGCCAGGCCCAGGTAATTCGACGAGCTAAAGAGCACCGCGTCTTTGGCCGTCTTCCCGGTGGCCGTCCGCAAGGAGCTTTCCGGGACTTGCCCACTTCCAAAGACCGAAGGGCTGCGCCATAGGCCGTCTTCTCTCCACTTATCCAGGTGCGCAGATGCGACTTGTTCTAGGCTCTCGTTCACTTTTCTGCCCCAAAATCCACGAGTACGGCGCGGCTTTCCAAATAATCAATCAACGCTTCGATATCGGCACCTGGTTTGATAATGAATGCCCGCGCCCCCTCATCCGACCCAGGCTCTTTAATGTGTGGAAGACGGTGGTACGTGCCATCTATGCAGACGTAACCGGTGGTATAGGCCGGATCATCAGACACACAGACTTCTGCTAGAACGTCAGGATGCGCGGCGACCTTGCTCGCCAGAACAATGGCTTCACGGGCCGCGTCCTTGCCTTTGAATTCCGCGTCTTGAGCGTTGTGCGCGTCCATGTGGCTCACACGGACGCCGCGCTGTGCGTCTGGCTCGCAGCGCGTGCCAGTATCGGCCGCAATGAGCATCGCACCGCGCATATTCCTAGCGGTAAACGTCTCTTCAATGACTACTTGGGAATGAGCGGTCATTGAGCGCAATAGTTCCTCGATGACGTCCCTAGCCTGCGAGGGCGATTGCACCGCTTCTTCTTTTACTCCTACGGAAGGGACGTGCAGAATATCGGACTCGGCCAAAGCCTCCACGGTGATGAAGGTATTTTCCGCCATTCCCTTCGGGTGCGCCAAAGCACGCTCGGATAGCGCCGCACAGACCGCCGGAACCTCGTGTTCCCTGACGATTCGCTCTGCTCCCGAAATGTGCTGGCCTGCGGAATCAGACCGCATTCGCACTGAGAAATAAGTCATAATCTGAGGGTACCGGACGTATTGAACGGTGTTCAGGAAAAGAGAAAATTGGCCAGCCTCGACCAGGCTCCAGGCGGCGCTTCCCACACAGGAATACACAGGCCCTACGCTTTCCGATGCTTCCCGTCTCACCCTACGTCCTACGCCCCTAAATTTTTCCGGCTAACCAGGCGATTTGTGTGAAAACGGCGTTAGCCTATATAGTTAATTCTCGTTGCACGGAGAACGGCACGTTCGAAGTACAACATGGATATTCCTCCATAGCTCAGTTGGCAGAGCATTCGACTGTTAATCGAAGGGTCACTGGTTCGAGCCCAGTTGGAGGAGCAGTGTATCTACCCCCTTTTACCAGTAAAAATGCTGGTGGGAGGGGGTTTCTTAGTTTTCCGTTTCCAGTCGTTTCCAGTGGTTTCCAGCCGTTTCCAGTGGTTCTTGTCGTCAAAATGTCGTCAAAATGTCGTCACGTTTTCACCCCAAAATCCGCTGCTAAAACCACCCAAACCAGCACCCTCCCCAAGACATAAGAATGGCTCCGAGCCGACGAAACATCGACCCGGAGCCATCTCCCCCGAACGGCAGCTGCCACCAAACATCATAGCACACTATAATAGAACTGGACAGCTAAAAGCACACGAAAAATCTGGGGGAAGCAATGGCAGGACGCGGTCCCGCACCGAAGAATCCAAAATCACGTGCGAGAAGAAACCAACAAAACATCGAACAACGAGAAATCGTTGTCACCTTCGTACCGCAGCCCAAGCTCACCGACATCTACGGCCCCACCAACCCGGCCACAGACGAGGCCTGGACCAACCAAACCCTACGATTTTGGGACACCCTCGCAGAATTCCCACCACTGAAAACCCAAGGCTTACAGGAAACCCAGTGGCTCGATTTAGCACGCACCATGATTCTCGACGACGCCTACAATCGCGGAGACACGAAACTAGGACCAGAACGCCGCCTACAGCTCGCCCAATACGGCATCACGCCTGACAGTCTTGCTCGCCACCGCATCACCATGGCGACGGCAGACGAAGCTGAGGACAAGCGCCGCGCCTCTCGTGCCGCAGCCGACGTACGCGGCCGCTACCGCAGCCTGAAGGCGGTGGATTAAACCGATGGCATTCAAACCCCGAGAGCCCGGGGAATTCCCCTCACTCGGCTGGGAATGCCTCGCCTGGATTGAAGAAAACCTCGCCCAGCCAGACTGCGCCGAATACCAACCTCTAGTACTCACGCCTGAACAAGCTCGCTTTATTCTTCGCTACTACAAACTCGACCCTGAGACTGGGCAGCGTGTCTATACACGCGGCATTCTCTCCCGCCCCAAAGGCTGGGGTAAGTCACCAATCATGGGAGCTATTGGCGCCCTAGAAGCACTAGGACCAGTGTGCTTCGGCGGGTGGGACGCATCAGGGCAGCCTGTGGGGGTTCCATGGTCTGAATTCACCACACCGAAAGTACAGTTTGCCGCGGTCAACGAGGACCAATCCAAGAATGCCTATGGACCACTGCTAGAGATGCTGCGAGACGGCCCAGCTATGCGAAACTACGACATTGACCCAATGGAGACGTTTGTCGCTCTCCCCAAAGGCCGCATCGAATTCATTACCGCGGGAGCATTGTCAAAAGAAGGCGGCAGGCCTGTATGGTTTTCTGCCGACCAGACCGAAGCGTGGACCCAGAGCAACGGTGGCGTGAAGCTAGCTGCAGTGCTACGTCGCAACACAGGCAAGCTAGGCGGTCATTCTATCGAGACTCCTAACGCCTATAGACCAGGCAGTGGTTCGGTTGCTGAGGAAACGTTTAAGGCCCTCGAACTGCAAAAGCAGGGGCGACTTAAGCGAGAGACGATTCTGGTGGACCACCGTGAAGCGCCAGAGGATACGGACTTAGCTGACCATGATTCCCTTTACCACGGACTGGTTCATGCTTATGGCGATTCCGCTAGAGATAATGGTGGCTGGGTGGATATTGAGCGCATCATTACCGAGATTTGGGACCCGTCGACTGACCCTTCTGATGCGCGACAGTTCTACCTCAATCAGATTGTCTCTTCGTCCGATTCCTTCCTCTCCCACCTCGAGGTAGATGCCATTGAGGACAGGGATAAGGCTATCCAGCCAGGCGACAAGATTGTATTGGGCTTTGACGGCTCAAGAGGGGCCCGAACCCCGGAAAGTGGACACGGGGATTTAATCAAGATGCGATAGTAAGTGTAGCTGATCCGGCGGCTTCGAAGGCGTTCGGCGAGCGATAGCCGCACCACGAGTGCAAGCGCTTGGTGTTTTTTCTTTTTGTGGAGAGTTTGATCCTGGCTCAGGACGAACGCTGGCGGCGTGCTTAACACATGCAAGTCGAACGGAAAGGCCCTGCTTGCAGGGTACTCGAGTGGCGAACGGGTGAGTAACACGTGGGTGATCTGCCCTGCACTTCGGGATAAGCTTGGGAAACTGGGTCTAATACCGGATAGGASCGCACTTTAGTGTGTGTGGTGGAAAGTTTTTTCGGTGTAGGATGAGCTCGCGGCCTATCAGCTTGTTGGTGGGGTAATGGCCTACCAAGGCGGCGACGGGTAGCCGGCCTGAGAGGGTGTACGGCCACATTGGGACTGAGATACGGCCCAGACTCCTACGGGAGGCAGCAGTGGGGAATATTGCACAATGGGCGCAAGCCTGATGCAGCGACGCCGCGTGGGGGATGAAGGCCTTCGGGTTGTAAACTCCTTTCGCTAGGGACGAAGCTTTGTGTGACGGTACCTAGATAAGAAGCACCGGCTAACTACGTGCCAGCAGCCGCGGTAATACGTAGGGTGCGAGCGTTGTCCGGAATTACTGGGCGTAAAGGGCTCGTAGGTGGTTTGTCGCGTCGTCTGTGAAATTCTGGGGCTTAACTCCGGGCGTGCAGGCGATACGGGCATAACTTGAGTGCTGTAGGGGTAACTGGAATTCCTGGTGTAGCGGTGAAATGCGCAGATATCAGGAGGAACACCGATGGCGAAGGCAGGTTACTGGGCAGTTACTGACGCTGAGGAGCGAAAGCATGGGTAGCGAACAGGATTAGATACCCTGGTAGTCCATGCCGTAAACGGTGGGCGCTAGGTGTGAGGGTCTTTCTACGACTTTCGTGCCGTAGCTAACGCATTAAGCGCCCCGCCTGGGGAGTACGGCCGCAAGGCTAAAACTCAAAGGAATTGACGGGGGCCCGCACAAGCGGCGGAGCATGTGGATTAATTCGATGCAACGCGAAGAACCTTACCTGGGCTTGACATACATCAGATCGCTGCAGAGATGTAGTTTCCCTTTGTGGTTGGTGTACAGGTGGTGCATGGTTGTCGTCAGCTCGTGTCGTGAGATGTTGGGTTAAGTCCCGCAACGAGCGCAACCCTTGTCTTATGTTGCCAGCATTTGGTTGGGGACTCATGAGAGACTGCCGGGGTTAACTCGGAGGAAGGTGGGGATGACGTCAAATCATCATGCCCCTTATGTCCAGGGCTTCACACATGCTACAATGGTCGGTACAATGCGCTGCGACACTGTGAGGTGGAGCGAATCGCTGAAAGCCGGCCTTAGTTCGGATTGGGGTCTGCAACTCGACCCCATGAAGTCGGAGTCGCTAGTAATCGCAGATCAGCAATGCTGCGGTGAATACGTTCCCGGGCCTTGTACACACCGCCCGTCACGTCATGAAAGTTGGTAACACCCGAAGCCGGTGGCCTAAACGTGTTAGGGAGCCGTCGAAGGTGGGATCGGCGATTGGGACGAAGTCGTAACAAGGTACCCGTACCGGAAGGTGCGGGTGGATCACCTCCTTTCTAAGGAGCTTTTAATAGGCTGCAGTTGCAGCCAATGGCCCATAGTTGTGGGTTGCCCACACATTGTTTGATGGTGGGTTGGTGGTTGAGTAGGCGAGTGTTCTGCTGCCACCGTGTTATGGAAATTCCGGGTAGGACATGCACCTTAATCGACAGTATCAAGTGTTTGAATGGTGCTTTGTGACATGCGTAAAAGTGTCCATGCATACAAAATATAATGTTGTGGATAAGTTGTTGGTGCATTGTTGGGTGTCTGGGGCATTATCCCCTTAGTGTGTGCCTGACTGGTTGATGGATGCCATCTGTTGTGGTGGTGTGTGTTGCTGGTTTGGGGTGTTGTGTGAGAACTGTATAGTGGACGCGAGCATCTGCATGATGCCATCGGCCGTTTGTGGTTGGTGGTGTTTTGTGTGTGTGATGTGATTTTTCTTTTTTGTTTATTTTGTCAAGTTCACTTGTTGCTACCGCATGTGGCTGCATGGCTTTTTGTTGGTTGTGTGGTTTGTGTGTGGTGGTTGGTGTGTTCGTTATTGAGGGCGCATGGTGGATGCCTTGGCATGCTGAGCCGATGAAGGACGTGTAAGGCTGCGTTAAGCCTCGGGGAGTTGTCAATAAAGCGTTGATCCGAGGATGTCCGAATGGGGAAACCTGGCCCTGGTTATGTGGGGTTACCCTTCAGTGAATTCATAGCTGTTGTGGGGGTTACGCGGGGAAGTGAAACATCTCAGTACCCGTAGGAGGAGAAAATAATAATGATTCTGCTAGTAGTGGCGAACGAACGTGGATGAGGCTAAACCGTGTGCATGTGATACCTGGTAGGGGTTGTGTGTGCGGTGTTGTGGGGCCTGATTTTGTGTCATCTACCAGTGGCACGCCCTGTGCATTGTTGTTAGGTGAAGTGGTTTGGAATGGCCTACCGGAGTAGGTGAGAGTCCTGTAGCTGAAGATGATGATGTGGGGGTTGTTGGGTTCCCGAGTAGCAACGGGCTCGTGGAATCTGTTGTGAATCTGCCGGGACCACCCGGTAAGCCTAAATACTCAGTGTGACCGATAGTGGATAGTACCGTGAGGGAATGGTGAAAAGTACCCCGGGAGGGGAGTGAAATAGTTCCTGAAACCATGTGCTTACAATCCGTCAGAGCACCTTGTGTGTGATGGCGTGCCTTTTGAAGAATGAGCCTGCGAGTCAGCGGCATGTCGCGAGGTTAACCCGTGTGGGGTAGTCGTAGGGAAACCGAATCCTAATGGGGTGTTTTAGTGGCATGTCCTGGACCCGAAGCGGGGKGATCTACCCATGGCCAGTGTGAAGCAGCTGTAAGAGGTTGTGGAGGCGCGAACCCACGTAGGTTGAAAACTGCGGGGATGAGCTGTGGGTAGGGGTGAAAGGCCAATCAAACTCCGTGATAGCTGGTTCTCCCCGAAATGCATTTAGGTGCAGCGTCGTATTAGCTTGGTGGAGGTAGAGCGACTGGTTGGTTGAGCGGGACTACAATCTTAGCAATGTCAGCCAAACTCCGAATGCCATCAATTGTGTTGTGCGGCAGTGAGACTGTGGGGGATAAGCTTCATAGTCGAGAGGGAAACAGCCCAGATCGCCGGTTAAGGCCCCTAAGGGTGTACTAAGTGGAAAAGGATGTGGGATCGCGAAGACAGCCAGGAGGTTGGCTTAGAAGCAGCCATCCTTGAAAGAGTGCGTAATAGCTCACTGGTCGAGTGGTTCTGCGCCGACAATGTAGTGGGGCTCAAGTACACCGCCGAAGCCGCGGCAAGCAACAGTTTTTGTTGTTTGGGTAGGGGAGCGTCGTGCATGGGTGGAAGCGTTACCGTGAGGAGGCGTGGACTGTGTGCGAGTGAGAATGCAGGCATGAGTAACGAATTGTAAGGTGAGAATCCTTACCGCCGGATGACTAAGGGTTCCTGGGTCAAGTTCGTCTTCCCAGGGTGAGTCGGGACCTAAGGCGAGGCCGACAGGCGTAGTCGATGGATAACCAGTTGATATTCTGGTACCCGTACATGTGCGCCCATGATRAAGCACTGATACTAACCACTGCGGATACGCTACTAAGCATTCTTTGAGTGTTGGTGGTGTTGATGTCGTGGGGCCTGATGTGTGGTTCAAGTGATGGGGTGACGCAGTGAGGTAGCCGCGCCACTTAKTGGATTGGTGGTGTAAGCGTGTAGGCCGTGTGGTAGGTAAATCCGCTACACATGTGGTTGAGGCGTGATGCGTAGACCCAGTGGGGTTGATGGTGGTGATCCTGTACTGTCGAGAAAAGCCTCTAGCGAGTGTGTGTATGGCCCGTACCCTAAACCGACACAGGTGGTCAGGTTGAAGATACTAAGGCGTTCGGGTGAACTGTGGTTAAGGAATTCGGCAAAATGCCCCCGTAACTTCGGGAGAAGGGGGGCCCTGTGATGTGAAGACCCTTGCGGTTGGAGTGTTGTGGGGTCGCAGAGAATAGAGGGAAGCGACTGTTTATCAAAAACACAGGTCCATGCGAAGACGTTAAGTTGATGTATATGGACTGACGCCTGCCCGGTGCTGGAAGGTTAAGAGGACCGGTTAGTGACTTTTTTGTTGCGAAGCTGAGAATTTAAGCCCCAGTAAACGGCGGTGGTAACTATAACCATCCTAAGGTAGCGAAATTCCTTGTCGGGTAAGTTCCGACCTGCACGAATGGCGTAACGACTTCTCTGCTGTCTCGACCACAGGCCCGGTGAAATTGCATTACGAGTAAAGATGCTCGTTACGCGCGGCAGGACGAAAAGACCCCGGGACCTTCACTATAGCTTGGTATTGGTGTTTGGTTCGGTTTGTGTAGGATAGGTGGGAGACTGTGAAGCTATCACGCTAGTGGTGGTGGAGTCGTTGTTGAAATACCACTCTGATCGGATTGAGCATCTAACCTTGGCCCATGATCTGGGTTGGGGACAGTGCCTGGTGGGTAGTTTAACTGGGGCGGTTGCCTCCCAAAATGTAACGGAGGCGCCCAAAGGTTCCCTCAGCCTGGTTGGCAATCAGGTGGTGAGTGTAAGTGCACAAGGGAGCTTGACTGTGAGACAGACATGTCGAGCAGGGACGAAAGTCGGGACTAGTGATCCGGCACCTACTTGTGGATGTGGTGTCGCTCAACGGATAAAAGGTACCCCGGGGATAACAGGCTGATCTTCCCCAAGAGTCCATATCGACGGGATGGTTTGGCACCTCGATGTCGGCTCGTCGCATCCTGGGGCTGGAGTAGGTCCCAAGGGTTGGGCTGTTCGCCCATTAAAGCGGCACGCGAGCTGGGTTCAGAACGTCGTGAGACAGTTCGGTCTCTATCCGCCGCGCGCGTTGAAACTTGAAGAAGGCTGTCCCTAGTACGAGAGGACCGGGACGGACGTACCTCTAGTGTGCCAGTTATCCCGCCAGGGGTAGTGCTGGTTGGCTACGTACGGAAGGGATAACCGCTGAAAGCATCTAAGCGGGAAGCCTGTTTTAAGATGAGGTTTCTTTTGAGGTCCCCTAAAGACTATGGGGTAGATAGGCCAGACTTGGAAGTACTGTAAGGTGTGAAGGCTACTGGTACTAATTGACCAARACAAACACACCACAACAACCCAAACMMTRTKTGGWTAWGTTGGGTGKWCTTGTKWAGCGAGTAAACAAATAAATGAACACATTATTGTGTGTCGCGTCCACTATGCAGTATCTGACACAACACCCGCACACAGTGTGGTGGGTAGTGTTCTTTTAGGTTTGTCGGTGGTTTATAGCTACAGGGAAACGCCCGGTCCCATTCCGAACCCGGAAGCTAAGCCTGTACGCGCTGATGGTACTGCAACCGGGAGGTTGTGGGAGAGTAAGTCACCGCCGACACCAAACAACAAACCAGGTTCGCGGCTTCGCGTCGATACTCAGGTGTGTATTTCTGGCGTTGTTGACTCACAATGAACATCCTCTCTTACGGACACAAGATCCGCACTAATCGGGTGTCCACTAAACGAGGGTAACCTCAGCTACTTCAGTCTCGGCCAGATCCTGAACAACTTCGACCAGCTCGCTAGTGGTGGAAGGGCCCTGTATCTTGGGCGCTTCAAGGAGAGCGGGAAGAGACATTCAGTTCTGAGACTATGCTACCGACGACGCAGAGTGGCACAGTGCATTTTTTGGGGTAGGTGGGATCGTGCTCTAGGCGAACAAATGTTTGGTGCGAATTACCTCTTGTCCGAAGACTCCGATAAGTTAGTGACCGTTAAACCTCTCATGGACCCGCTCACTCTCTCGGAGGAATCGTGGCAATCACGTTTACTGAAGAATTTCGCCAAGCTCTCGATTTAATCAGCGCAGGACGAAACGTTCTCATCTCAGGTAAAGCCGGAACCGGCAAGTCCACGCTGTTGCGGGAATTCCTTGAGAACACGGGGAGCAAGAAAGTACTCGTCACCGCACCCACCGGTGTCGCTGCTCTGAACATCGAAGGCTTCACTATTCACCGAGCTTTCGGGTTTCGGCCATCGATGGTCCTGAGCGATCTAGAAAAGGGTGGTTCGTGGCACCCATCCACCATGACATGGGACGTGCTTAAGAAGACTGACATTCTCGTTGTGGACGAGATTTCGATGGTTCGTGCCGATCTCTTCGACATGATGGATCAGGCTCTTTGCCGTATCCGCGGGAATGGGAAGCCCTTTGGCGGTGTGCAGCTCGTACTCGTCGGTGACTTGCTGCAGTTGCCGCCGGTTGTCACTCCGAATGAAGCCGAGCTTTTCAATTCGGTGTGGGAGACCCCTTACTTCTTTTCCGCTCAGGTGTACGCTCGGCTGGACTTGGAAGAAATAAACCTAACTCAGGTCTGGCGTCAGGCTGACCCAACGTTTATTGACCTTCTCAACGAGGTTCGTGAGGGACGTGTCGGCGAAGAATCACTGGAAACCCTGAACCAGTTGGTTGCTCCCGATTTCGATGCGCCCGATGACTGGGTGACGTTGACGTCGCGTAAGTCGACGGTGGCAAGGATTAACCGCCAAAAGCTAGCCAACCTTCCTTCAGAAAAGTTCGTATCGGTTGCGGAAGGTACGGGAGATCTTCCAGCCAATTCCTTCAGCGGTGAGGACGAACTTCACTATGCCGAGGGGGCACGCGTCATGACGGTGATTAATGATCCGAAGGGCCGATTCGTCAACGGTAGTTTTGGTCAGATCGTGCGGGCAACTGGGCACGAGATCGATGTGAGGATTGACGCGACTGGTGAAGTGGTCACCCTGGCCCCACACACGTGGGAAATTAACCGGCCGGGAATTGATGGCTCACGCTTGGTTAGCCAGACAATTGGAACGATTAGGCAGTTCCCAGTCATTTTGGCTTGGGCCATTACCATCCATAAGAGCCAAGGCAAGACAATCCCAAAGCTCTACATTGATCTTGCCGGCGGTACTTCCACCGATGGGCAGTTCTACGTTGCACTATCACGTGCAGTTGATTTGGAACATCTGCGCTTTTCTACTCCGGTGGAGCCTCGTCACATACGTGCCAACAACGCCCTTGTCCGTCGTGTCAGACGAGAAGTAAGTAGCGGCGTCAATACCGACCGTGTGGTGCTCGTGTCATTCAACGGCGTGAATTTTGGCATGAGTGAACACGTCGCACGAATTCATGCGATTGTGTATCAAAATGGTAATCGGGTTGCGAGCTTTGGGTCGTGGATTAATCCGATGGCTGACCTCGGGGAATTTGGACAGCGCTATAAGATTCCGGTGGGCGGGCTCGCTATGGCACCGACGTTAGGAGATTTCTGGCCACTTCTCCTTCGTCAGGCTCAAGATGGCATCGTCGTTGGTGACCGTCTTGCCATGCTCGAGCGTGCCGTACGTCATCAAGAAAAAGGCATGGATGTTGCTCTCGGCATCGGGTACGAGGTGGGGGACTTTAGCTTCGAACCAGAAGGTGATGACGTCGTCAGCCGGTGTGAGTCGATGGCGGTTGCCTATGAGAATGGCACGATTGCCCCGTCACGCGGACAACTAGTTCCCCGCGCAGAACGGGAAACCGAAGGCGCAGTACTTATTCCTTCTTGGGCGCCGAAAGCGCCGATGATCTTGGACCAGCTGCAGGCCACGGATTCGGATAATGCATGGGCAGCGATGTCCGGTGGCACCGTGATGCCGCGTTCATTCGCGGAGGTGGAAGAGTGCGCCGAACTTCTTTCTGCATGGGCGGTATCGCGGGGCTTGTGGACGCAGGAGCTTTACGACGACATCCAGGCCCGCGTCGCACGCATCGATACCCGTACCGTGGAGCTGCCAGCGGTCGATAATGCCCCTGTGGATGTCCCTAGTCTCCTTGTTCCGGGGACTCGTATCGYTTTTMCCGGGCGWAACGAGCYCCBCGGCGSCCCCGCCGATGACGAGCGCCTTGACCGCATCTGCCGTACCCGCCGCCTTGAGTACAAGAAGGGAATGTCGAAGACACGGTGTGATGTTCTCGTCGCTCGCGATGTAGCATCGATGTCTCGTAAAGCTCAGGCAGCTCGCGAGTTTGGGAAGCCGATCATCTCGCAGGACGATTTCGAGTACTGGTATGAACACGGTCCGTTCCTCGAAGCGCCCGCCCCCGCAGCGGACACCGGAGCTGCAGTAGTAGAGGAACCAGCCAGTGCTCCAGTGAAGGAAACTGAGGCCGCTCCGACGGCTGCTGCTACCGGTTCGCAAGTTGCGGAGGTAGAAAACAATGTCGCGCGGGCCGCGGACGTCCTGTCCCCAGGTACCCGCGTAGCGTTCCGTGGCTCTACCATCATTGACAATCAGCTTTACCCACAAGGGCCGGTGCTCCAAGAATTTTGCGCGGGGTTGGGTCTGGTCTACAAGCAGTCCGTAACCAAGACACGGTGTGATGTCCTCGTAACTGATGACCTCACAGCCCAAGACGGCAAAGCAAGCCTTGCGGTGCGTTACAACAAACCATTAGTGAAGCGTGAAGACTTTGCCGCATGGGCGCAGGAGCAACTGCGCGAGGAAGAGGAAGAAACGGATGTTGCTGCAGCCGCAACAGTTTCAGATCTGCAGGCGGCTAACCCATTCATTGTGGACGACGAGCCGTCTACCACTACGGAAGCAGTAGAGCCGGACACTAACACGGATCCTGAGCTTGGGGATGCCGCCGACGCCTCGGCTCCGCCCCAAGGCTGGAGCCTGTCTCATACACCATGGGAGCCGACACGCCAGGCTCAACCAGAGCCGTTGCCTGAGCAGCAACCATCACCCCGGGCAGATGCGACACAGCAGCGTGAGCAGAACGGCCAAGATGAATCCTTATCTTGGTTCGCGGAACCGTCGCCGAAGCAAGAATCTCCCTACGCGCCGGCACCATCAGCGGAACCAGCTCAGTCGACCCCTGCAGCAGCATTCCCGGTGCCCGAACCAGTTACAAAGCCGGTCCCGGAAACCTCTCAGCCCGGCAAGGAGAGAAAGTCCCCACGCTGGTTCAAGCGCTCAGCTCTAGGTTTGCTTGCGTTAACAATCGCAATATTCGTGGGAGCAGCTGTTGGTGCCCCAGATGCGTTCCTTGGACTAATGATACTCGCGTGGATGGTTGCGGCATTCGGCACCGTCCTCTTTGGTGCCGTTGCCCTTGTTACGTGGAAGCGCTGAGTAAGAACTGTTCCGACGAGACGGTTCCTTTATCAGTCGAGTCGGTACAACTCCTAGTCATCCGGCATTCCAGTGCCGGGGACGTAGTGAAGTCCGAGCTTCAAGGAGAGGGCAATCGACGCCTCGTTGAGGCGTCGATGATGGCGACGACGGGGAGCTATGCGAACCGTCCGCGTGCACTGGAAATCGCAGCAGCTGCGGCCTCCTTGGCAGGCCTTTCCCCTTGTGATTCGGGCGTGAAGCGGTAGTAGAGCTCTCCGGTACAGACTGGTCTGGGCTCTGAATCATAATTTTCCCGATGTAGTGAAACTGCTTGCATGCGTCGGCGTTATTCAACTTTAGCGGGCGGGGCGCGATGGGTGAAACGCTTCCAATAGATTTTGTTTCTATGCGGTGCCGTGTTGAACCCATTCAATTATCTATTCTAACGATCTAGAGTCAGCCTTGGGCCAGTCTTGCTACTTGACTTGTGAAGGTGGTTTACTTGACGCGCGACGCTATTTAGTACCGGTAGGGCGGTATCGAGTACCGACCGGTGCGGATATCGGGTACCGGGGGTAGTTTTTAGGCACTCTTTAGTGGACGGCCCACGCAGTGTGTACGCG
>NZ_CP100376.1:2347721-2372954 GCF_030515985.1 Corynebacterium accolens
CAGTCTGGCGGCCTCCTGCCGGTACTCCGGGGTGTACTTCTTCCTTGACGAACTCACAATGAACATCCTCTCCTACGGACACAAGATCCGTACTAATCGGGTGTCCACTAAACGAGGGTAACCTCACAAGTGCTCAACGCACTAGCAGAACTAGGAGCGGCACCAGACCGCATCCTCGTCAAACACGACCCAGAAGAACTAGCCGCATAAGAAATGGCCCGGTGCTGGAGCACCGAGCCAAAAAGCAAAGAAACCTATTTAGGAGAGTAACACAATGGATAACGAACTGGTGACTATCCCGGTTCCCGGAACTTCTAACCCCATCATGGCTGTGCAGCACGATGGCACTGAATGGGCAGCAGCAAACCATGTTTGCGACGCCCTCGGAATCAACTGGGAACCACAGCACCGAAAGCTCAAGGACAAGAACTGGGCAACCATGATCATCATGACCACGGTTGGCGCGGACGGCAAACAGCGCCAAATGAGCATGGTTGATCGTCGTACTCTCACGATGTGGCTGGCCACCATCGACACTAACCGCGTCTCCGAAGCGGCCCGCCCAACGCTTGAGGCCTATCAGCTTGAAGCTGCTAACGCCTTGGACGCTTACTTCCATAAGGGTGGTGCTATTAATCCTCGCGCCGAGGAGCACCAGTTGAATGCTTTGGTGCGTGAGTCGCAGATGCGGATGGAGTTGTGTCAGGCGGCTAAGGGTTTGATTCATCCTGACCATTTGGAGGCGAAGGCGCGGATTGTTTTGGCGCGTGGTTTGGGTGAGGTGCCGGAGTTGGATCCGGAGACGCGGCCACTGTATACGGCGGATTTTTTGAAGTCGAAGAACCTCTCTAGCAAGAAGATGAAGTCCGTAGCCCCGATGTTCGGCAAGCGCATGAAAGCACTGTACACGCTGGAAAAGGGACGCGAACCAGAAAAGTACGACCTTACCTTGCCTAATGGTCAGGTTCGCCAAGTCAATGGCTATACCGAAGCCGACCGGCCACTCATGCAGCAAGTGTGGGATGAGTACTACGCCTAGGTGTGAGGAAAGCCCCGCGTGTGGGCGGGGCTTGTCGGACCTATTCGACGGTGTCGAGTGTATCAGATTATTCAGGTTTATTCCGGGTTTATTCGGTTTAGGAAAAGGTGTTGTTGATGTCTCGGGAGTTGTGGGATTTGTCAGTCGATGAGACTGAACGTGTGGCTGGGGTCTTGGAAGACTCTCTCGTGTTGTGTACCGAGTGGGGTGTGCCATTGGATGGTGACTGTGACATCGAAGGTGAGGGGGATGTAGATGGGGTTGACCTCAAGGAAGGGGGTGTTGAGGGTGGTGCTTTTGGTGTTGTGGGCTTGTCTTCTGGTTTCGAAGTTCCTTTGTTCGGTTCGGAATTCTTCAGCGTGGTTGCGGACTTGGTTGAGAAGTTTCGGAAGCGTGATGTTGATTCCGTGGCCTGGTTTGATGTCAGTCCTGGGGTGAGACATGCTTTCCCCATTTACGGTGACGGTGATGTGGGTGTTGAGGGCTTTATCTTGTCCAGTGTTGATGATGTTGCAGGTCGTCGTGTTTTTCCAGTGGTAGTTCCAGCTGACGTAGTTGAGTTCAGTGTCTCGCTTTTCGGCCCTGCGGCTAATCGTGTTCGCTTCCTTTGCGAGCTCGCGGGCATCTATGGCGATGCTGTTCGATTGTTGGGCGAGGGTGATGGATTCCGCGGCTCGCTTGTGGCTTCTTTGCGCAATGTTGTTGGCGTTTTTCGAGTCGAGTTTGGCGAATATTGCGATAAGCATGCTGATGATGCCGGTGGTGGCGCTGATGCTTGTCAGTAGGGTGTCGAGTGGGGTTGCCCGCAAATCGTGGACACGTAGTGGAGCTACCTAGTGGTTAGGCAGCGATTTCTTTTCTGCTGGTGGTTAGGCTGGTGTGGTTTTCGAAATCGACGGGGCTGACCATCCCAAGGGCGGAGTGCCGGCGCCGACGGTTGTAGACTACTTCAATCCAGTAGGCAACGGCCTGACGCGCAGCATCGCGGGTTGGCCAGCGCTTCCGGTCGTAGAACTCGGTCTTAAGCGTCGACCAGAACGACTCAGCCATCGCATTATCGAAACACACCCCAGTRCGCCCYACCGACTGAGCAACCCCTAGGTTGCGGCACACSTCCCAGAGCTGCTCGCTGGTAAATTGTGTTCCCCGGTCRGCGTGAAACACCAGCCCSTCAGGAACRTCACYACGCAGTGTATGTGCCATCCGCAGYGCTCGTTCGACCAGGTATGTATCTTGCACGCTATCCATAGCCCAGCCCAGYACCCTGCGGGAATGACCRTCGCGAACTGCGCATAAGTACAACCAGCCCTCGCCGGTKCGCAGGTAGGTAATGTCYGACATCCATACTCGATTGAGCTCGCCGGTATCAAACATGCGCTTTACCAGGTCAGGAAGASYMGACTTACGYTTAGATTGAATCGTTGTCACSGGCACAAAAGCACGCGGTGAAATCCCTTCAATTCCCATCAGRCGCATCCGCTTRGCCACAGTCTTRCGATTCACACTGATCTGGTAGCGMTCRSCKAGYTCTGCGGTRATCCGCGGAGCACCATAGACCTCATCGGAGTCTTTCCAAATCTGATGAATCTTGCGATCAACATCATCGTAAAATGATGCACGATCATCCTTACCGGTTAAGCGTTGCTGCTGTATATGGGTCCATTTGTAGTATCCAGACCGAGATACCTTCAACAAGCGTGCCATGCGCTTGATGCTGTAGTTAGCCTTCTCCTGCTGCATTAATTCGAACTTTTCTCTTCGCGTTGCTTTGCGGCGAAGAAGGCTGTCGCTTTTGACAAAAACTCATTATCCATCTTGGCTTCTGCCAGCTCACGACGCAGACGAGCATTCTCCGCACGAAGATCAGCCTCGCTTARYCCATCRGARGATCCTMGGCGTTGACGCTCATTTTTTACCCAYCGRCCTAAAAGRCCAGGTGCGACACCAATTTCTTTCGCTACATGAGCAATTGGGCGCTGCGATTCGATTACYAGGTTCGCGGCTTCRCGYCGRTACTCMGGYGTGTATTTCTGGCGTTGTTGACTCACAATGAACATCCTCTCYTACGGACACAARATCCGCACTAATCGGGTGTCCACTAAACGAGGGTAACCTCACGAGGTTCATGTTTCGTTTAAAGGAGTGTTGTTGATGTTTACCAGTCTATGGTCTTGGCTGCGGGGCCGTGGGGCCAGCCGGGGAAGTTCTGTTGGTCGGTTGGGGGATTATGAATTGCCTTCCACTTTCCGAGTGGCGAGTGCCGGCGCCGATGGAGGTGTTCGAATGGACGCCATCGCCATTGTTGAGCCTCTTGAGCCAGGTTCATCCGGAGTGCTTGATACCGAATCTTGTTTTTCAGAATGGCAGGATGTGGAGTCTGCCATGCGACATGTAGGTGTACTTTATCCAGGTCGCTACACGGTATTTTTAGAACCTTCGGGCCGAATTTTTCTCCAGGCTGAAGATGGGGCTCGGGGTAGAGGGGCCTGACCCCCGGACAGTGGACACATCGGGGGTTAGCTATGCTGCTTTGGTCAGTGTAGTTGAAGTCTCGGCTTCAAAGACATCAGGCGCTACAAGATTGCACCAGGAGTGCCGCCGGCGCGTGTGGTGGTTTATAGCTACAGGGAAACGCCCGGTCCCATTCCGAACCCGGAAGCTAAGCCTGTACGCGCTGATGGTACTGCAACCGGGAGGTTGTGGGAGAGTAAGTCACCGCCGACACCAAACAACAAACAACAAAATAGTGTTTATTTCGAGAGGAGCAAGGTTACCAATTTACTGGTGGCCTTGCTCCTCTTCTGTGTGATCCCAGAATTTTCTATACTGGATTTCATGAGAACTCTTGCACAGGCGGTAACCRGGCTKGTCCGGTCTAATGATCCCGATCTGTACAAAGGTGCTCGGAGCGTGTACTACAGCGACCGCATATTGGAAGCTGCTGAGTTTTTAGAACAGGCAGTAGAGGATCCTGCACAACTTTCTGGCATCGTGCCGCCGAGTCCATCCGATATCGTGCTTGTTGCTCTAGATGCAGTAGAAGAGGTCCTCAAGACTATCCCTAGGGTCAATGATTATGCCCATGCTGTAAGGGATGCCGGCGAAGTCTTGGCGCGGGTAGTTCCCTCCGCGGCGCAGCGAGCTAGTTATTCCGGTAGCGCTTTGGCTGACTGGTTCATACGAATGAACGAGATTCTTTCGGTAGAAGAAATTGACCTTGACCCAGTCTATTTGGCACCTGCTCTCGGGGAAGAGGGCGTGGCCCGCATCCGCTCGTGGTATGCGGCGGAACAGGGCGGTGGCTACGTGGGGCGTCGGCTAGCGGTGCTTGAAGGCACTGCTGAAGCCGTTCTTCGAACCCATGGTTTGCAGGGAAGTGCGGCTACGCGCTATACGGAGATCATTGCCGGTCTTTGTGACATCCGCCGCTATGATCTTGCCTTTGATTGGTCCGAGAAGGCGGTTAACGAGTGCGCCGTGGAGGAAACCCGAAATATAGCCTCGGGTTGGGCTGTGCTTGCCAGGGAGTATTTTCCCGAACATTCGGAACGCGTTGCCCGGACAGTATTCGATACGTACCCGGAGCTGTCGTCCGCTCAGCAACTCTATGCAGTTGCCGCCGACAAGGTGGAAGCTGCGGCGCATATACAACGCTTGTTGGGGAATAAGTCATGGGATTTGGCCATGTTCCAGCACTTGTGCCTTGAAGACCCTGAACTTGCCTGGAGCACCGTCGTTAAGGCGGGAATGGAAGAGTCGATGGCGCACCGATTTCTTGATGACCTCCCGGCGCAGGTTCTTCCTTTTGTTCGCGACGATGTTGCAACTTACCTAGATTCGACGAGGGTCGGCCGCGACATGGGCATCGATCTATTACAAACCATGAGAGAAAAGTCGGCGGAACTGGGAGCGCCCTGGGATACGGATTTCAACACGCTCTTGACAGATCTACGGTGCCGCTACGCAGAGCGGTATGTCATCTTAAGGCGACTCGACGAGGTTTCCCTTATTTCTTGATTCGGCTACCGCTAAAACGCCCAGGCAGTTCCTATTGGCGTGCATGAAGTCAACGGCACCAGGTGGGGGACTGCAAGGCGCGGACAATGCTCACGGGGTGTACAAATCCGTTAACTTGTTGTAAGCGTGTTTACATGAGCGAGTCAGTGATCAGTTTTCGCGTTGACGCGAAGCAAAAGGAGCACTTAGATGCGCTTGCTTCGCGAACTGGACGGACAGGGGCCTTCTATCTTCGCAAGGCCCTAGATTCCTACCTAGATGAACTTGAGTATGTGTATGCGCTTGAAGCCGAGGCCGAAGCAGCACGACGCGGAGAATTGGACACAATCTCGCTGCAGGACTTAGCGGACGAGTGTGGATTGGTCGATTGAGATCACCCCGCGTGCGGCGAAGTCGTTCCTGTAGGTCGGACCAAACGGGAGTCAGCTCCGACTGATTTAAACGATGTTGGTCTTCCGCCTTGCTAACGCGCTTCGCGGTATCAAGAACGGCCTTCCGTAGGGGACTCCAACTACGAGGTGATCACGTTGCCCATCACGCTTGGCTTATTCGACTAGAGTTATTGAAAGCTATTTTCGACACTCTCGTAGATTAAACATTCTAAATAGGGCTATCTAAGCTGATTGCTATCAATGTTTTAGTATTTGACGTGATTTGCATGTATTTACTTGACGTCCAGATGTAAATCTGTATACTTATATCTACACACACCACATCCGCTCACAATGAAAATTGTGATGGTGTGGTTTTCATTTTTATGGGGGTAAAATAGTGAAAAAATACAACAAGCCCCATTTAACCTTCGAACAACAACTAGCACTCCTAGAGGATCGAAAGCTTGTTATCGAAGATCCAGCTAATGCTATCCGCGCCTTAGGAAAAATTGGATATTACCGTCTTTCGGCTTATTGGTATCCTTTCAGGAAGAATAAACCAAAATATCTACGTACAACTAAATTCAATTACCGGTACGATGAATTCGAGCCGAATCATTCTTTTGAACAGGCACTCGCTCTTTATGATTTTGATAGCCGTTTACGACTTTTGCTCCTTGAAGCATTAGGTCAAATCGAAATCCAATTGCGGACTAAGATCGCCTATTTTGCAGGCGAAATAGACGGGTTTATTCACTTACGCCGTTCACTTCTGGATAAAAAGGAGTGTGAGCGCGTTCCTCGTCGAAGTAAGCAAGATTCTTACAGCTATTGGCAAGAGAATTATAAGAAACAGCTAAAACGGGCTCGCAGTGAGGATTTTATCCGTCATCATATGGAGCGCTATGGGGAAGAACTTCCGATTTGGGTAGCGACGGAGATCCTAGATTTTGGTAGCGTGTCTAAGTTATTCGAATTCCTGCCAAAAAATGTAAAGAATAGTATTGCTCCCGCATTCGGGACGCTTCAAGGCAATGTGTTAGCTAGTTGGATAAGAAATTTTAACTACACCAGAAATATCGCAGCCCATCACTCTCGGTTATGGAATCGCCTCATCGTAACGAGAATTCAGGCACCAAATCGAAGCGTAGTGGATCCGGAAATCTTCCATCTTGCGGATTCTAGAGACCCTATTGCGTTTAAAAAGATATATCCAACACTCGCTTTAATTGCTTATACGCTTTCCTATCTTGAGCCCCGGGGGAATTGGCGCAATCGACTAGTCATGCTGCTGGAGCGCTTTCCCAAAATTGATGGGCTTAGCTTGCAAACTATGGGGTTCCCCGACAACTGGGAAAAACTCGGCCTTTGGCGTACAGGCTTGGCATTAGTGAATGGGGCTGCAGTTCCTCCATGGTCAGAGTAAGCTTTTCTACTGCAATATCGCTCTATATAGGAACGGCTTGAGGTAACTCTGCTTCTTGCCCGCGTGATTCCTACGGTGGCTGAAAGATCGTCATTACACAGGATGGCCCATAAGAGTTAGAGCATTTCATGGATTAGCAATTCAGTGAATTTTAGCCAGCACCACCACAACTGACGCGGGCTTGTTTTAGGGACCGGTAAGGCGGTACCAGGTACCGGGGTGGCGGTAGCCGCCCGGTAGCCGGTTTTACCCCCGCTTATCGTTTGGACCGTTGACGTTGCTTGAGCTGTTTGCTAAGTCCATCGGGATGGTAAGCCCCGTCGATTTCGAAGCCCAGCTCGCTGATCAAAATGGTAATAAGAAGGCCGCTGCTTAACCCCTAAGCAGCTTAACTACGTGTCCACGATTTGCGGGCAACCCTAGTAGGACCACGAAGGGGTCAAGTCCGTTTGAGTGGTGTTTCTACCTTTCGATAGAGCATGCAGTGTGATGGTGTCAGGGGCCAGCACGTGCTCGGTGCTTTAACTGGTTCATGCGACCTCCTTGGTGGTGTCAGCGTCTATGACGTTGGCGGTAATCAATGCTTTGGTCTGTTCCAGGCTGGTTAGTGGCATGTAGCGGTTTTGCTGGATCCAGTCATCGTGTTGTTCTGTTAGGACAGCACCAACAAGGCGCACGACAGCGTCACGATTGGGGAAGATGCCTACAACATCCGTACGTCTGCGGATTTCACGATTGAGCCGTTCAGTAGGGTTATTCGACCAGACTTTCTTCCAGACGGATTTCGGGGCGTTGGTAAAAGCTAAGAGCTCGTCGAGGGCTTCTTCCAGGTAGCTGGCAACGTGGGGGAATTTATCTTCACAAAACGCTACGACCTCACGTGCTTGGGACCACACCGATTCCGAGTCTGGTTGCTGGAATATCGTATGAAACATCGCCGATAGGGTTGGCCACTGGGTCTTGGCAACCATCGAAGACAGGTTTTTAGAAAAGTGCGTTCGACACCGCTGCCAGGACGCATTCGGCAACACGTCACTAATCGCATGCTGGATTCCTAGATGCGCGTCACTGGTGACAAGATAGACCTCATTAAGTCCGCGAGCTTTAAGATCCCTAAAGAACCCAGTCCACGACGCCACAGACTCAGATGTAGCAACCTGCATGCCCAATAGCTCACGATAGCCTTCGGCATTAACCCCGGTAGCCACGAGGACGGAAGCTTTGACCACGCGTCGGACCTGACCCCCATTTGGTGGACACCTGATATCCAGCCCAGTCGAGCTGGGAAGAAAGGTAATCTACCACCATGTCCAGGCACTCCGAACAGTTCAAACGCGATGCCGTGGCCCTCTATGAGAACAATGAGGACCTCTCGCTGAACAAAGCATCAGCAGAGCTCGGTATCAATCGAGCCTCGCTGCATTCTTGGGTCACCAAGTACGGCACCGGAAAACGTGCCCGCATTAAAGCTGTGCATGATAAAGCCCAAGCGGCGAATGATTCCGAACGAATCCGCCAGCTGGAAAAGGAAGTCTCTAAGCTGCGCGAAGAACGCGATATCCTGCGTAAGGCCGCGAAATATTTTGCTTAAAGCAGACTCACTGGTGATCGGACCTGACCCCTGTTTGGTGGACACCTGATATCCAGCCCAGTCGGGCTGGGAAGAAAGGTAATCTACCACCATGTCCAGGTACTGAGAACAGTTCAAACGCGATGCCGTGGCCCTCTATGAGAACAATGAGGACCTCTCGCTGAACAAAGCATCAGCCCAGCTCGGTATCAATCGAGCCTCGCTGCATTCTTGGGTCAAAAAGTACGGCACCGGAAAACGTGCCCGCATTAAAGCTGTGCATGATAAAGCCCAAGCGGCGAATGATTCTGCGCGAATCCGCCAGCTGGAAAAGGAAGTCTCTAAGCTGCGCGAAGAACGCGATATCCTGCGTAAGGCCGCGAAATATTTTGCTTAAAGCAGACTCACTGGTGATCCGCTTCCAGTTTGTCTATGACCACCGAACCGAATACTCGGTTAAGCGGATGTGCCACGTTTTAAAGCTGAATCGTTCCTCGTTTTACAAGTGGGTGAGCACCCGCAAAAAGCGCAGGTTAAAAATATATTCTGACGGTCTTATTGGTGCAAGAATCACAACCATCTTCGATGATGAGCATGGTCTTTATGGGGCTAAACGCATCGCCGCAAGCCTTAAGGAAGACCCGGTGTATACCCCGGTCAATCACAAGAAGGTTGCACGCATCATGAAATCCATGGGACTAAAAGGCTTTAGCAAACGGCGTCGATGCATCACCACCAGGCGCAAGCCTGGTCACCGTGTCATGCCGGATTTACTAGGCCGCAAGTTCACCGCTGACGAGCCGAACCGTGTGTATGTCGGCGACATTACCTACCTGCCGTGTAAGGGCGGCAAGAACATGGACCTGACCCCCAGATGGTGGACACCTTGAAACCAGCATCTCGCTGGGGAAGTGAGGTACCTTTCCACCATGCCACGCAAGACCTACACCGAGCAGTTCAAGCGCGACGCAGTCTCGTTGTACGAGACACGCGCCGGCGGCACTCCTGGTGCAATCTTGTAGCGCCTGATGTCTTTGAAGCCGAGACTTCAACTACACTGACCAAAGCAGCATAGCTAACCCCCGATGTGTCCACTGTCCGGGGGTCAGGCCCGGTGGCTTTAAAGTCAGTGTTTCTACAGCTGCTGACAGTATGGCGTTCGATTCGACCAAGTTTAAGAAGACTCATCCTGACTTGTACCGCGAGTATGCGACGAAGAAGCGTCGTGGTGCGACGCGGCTGATACTTACGAGGGTAAAAGAGTGATGCGACTGATGTATGAGCCTGAATATCCCAGTAGGCAGGCCCGMAAAATTGCGTATGCCCGCCTCGAAATAGAGGTCATGGATTGGGTGAGGGACCACAGTGACCTTTCACCAGAATTGCGGGATTTATGCCTCCAGATTGAGCAGCAGATAGACAGAGAGCGAGCGAACCTATGAATCCTATTCCGAGTGATATGCCGCGGCGTCGACTCGAGGTCGCACGCACTTCGATGGAGGAAAACTATGCGGCGTTGACTGCTTTTGCAGACCAGGCGCATTACCTCACAGAGTACTTCACCGTCCGCGGCCATGATGAGGAAACCGCCCTCACACTCACAGAAATCACCCTCGACCGATTCGACGACGAAAGGAACATCTAACAGTGAATAATCAACTTGATACTGTCAACGCTTCTATGCCTGAGCTCAGCGATAATGGGCTCAGCGGTCTCATGCGCCAAGCTGAGGCTATGGATGCCGCGCATAAGCTGGCGACGGTGTTGTGCAATACCCAGATGGTGCCGCAGACTTTTCGCGGTAAGCCTGATGATGGCGCCGCCGCCATCCTCTATGGTGCTGAGCTTGGATTGAAGCCTCAGCAGGCACTGCAGCAAGTATTCGTCATTCATGGGCAGCCAGCTATTTACGCTCGAACTATGGTGGCTTTGCTTAAGGGCAAGGGCTATAAGTTCGAGACCGTGGAGTCCAGTGATGAGTCTGTAACGGTGCGTGGCGTGGCGCCGAGCGGGGAGCAGGAGTCTTCCACGTGGACTATCGACCGCGCTAAGAAGGCTAACTATACCTCTAATAAGAAATATCAGACTGACCCGCAGGCCATGTTGTACGCCAAGGCTGCTTCGGAAGTGTCTCGCCGCCTTGCCCCTAACGTTCTTCTGGGCATTAAGTACGCTGCAGAGGACCTGGAGTTGGAACCGGTGAATATGAGCGCCTCTCGTCAGGATGTTGCTGCGCAGGCGTTGGCTGCTCCTGTGCCGGCGGTGAGGGAGTCGCAGCAAGATGGGCAGTCGGACCAGTTTGTGGAGGACGTCAAGCAGGCTTTGGCTGAGCTCACTACTGCTGATGAGGTCACGAGTTTCATGCAGGAAATCCGCAATGACGGTGATGTTCCCGAAGAGGTCATTGACCTTGGGCGCCGGCGTTGGAATGAGCTGCAGGGGGAGAAGAATTAATGATTGATGTCATCACTCTCACCGGAGGCTTGCCGCGGGATGCGGAGTTACGATACACGCCGCAGGGCGCTGCGGTTGCGAATTTCACGTTGGCGAATTCGGATAATCGTTATGACGAGAGTCAGAATCAGTGGGTTAAGACTCGCAGCATGTACCTGGACGTCACCATCTGGAACGAGCAAGGCAATAAGCAGAATCCTACGCCGTGGGCGCAAATGGCTGCTGATTTGAAAAAGGGCGACCAGGTTGCGGTGACTGGCAAGCTTGTGACGCGTTCGTGGGAGACGAAGGATGGTGAAAAGCGCAGCAAGGTTGAGTTCAGTGCTATGCGTTTTTACCAGCTTCCTGCCGCGCCGCAGCAGCAGCCGAGCCAGGCGCAGCAATCGTGGGATACTGCCGTCCAGCAGGGGCAAACCGCGGCTAGTGGGGCGTGGTCTCAGCCGCCGGCGCAAGCAGGGCAGCAAGACCAGGCACCACCATTTTGATGGGCTACGTCAAGATTCAAGCCGCCGACCTTCCCCAGTACAAGGGCAGGAGAGTAGTTCTTTTCCCGGCCGCGTTTGACCCGGAGAAGATTGCTGACCGTGTCACTTTTGCTGCTCGTGTCGGCGATGTGGTGCATGGCGCCACTAGAGACGGGACCTGACCCCCAGATGGTGGACACCTTGAAACCAGCATCTCGCTGGGGAAGTGAGGTACCTTTCCACCATGCCACGCAAGACCTACACCGAGCAGTTCAAGCGCGACGCAGTCTCGTTGTACGAGCCAGTCTGGCGGCCTCCTGCCGGTACTCCGGGGTGTACTTCTTCCTTGACGAACTCACAATGAACATCCTCTCCTACGGACACAAGATCCGTACTAATAGGGTGTCCACTAAACGAGGGTAACCTCACCTCTGAAAGGACGATATGAATACTAGCACATCGTGGCTGACTGCTAAAGAGGCGGCTGACTATATGAGCGTGCATCCGGAGACGTTGTATGTGCATTTGCAGCGTGGGGAGCTTCGTTCGGTGAAGGTTGGTCGGCGTTATCGGTTGAAACCTGAGTGGTGCGATGAGTTTTTGAGAGGAGATGCTTTGTGAGGTTTTTGAGGCAGATTTTTTGTTGTGGGCGGCGTCGGCGTCGTCAGTTCAATGTTTTCACGATGATGTGGAGGTAAGACCGTAGTGTTTGAGATTAGTCATGACCATGCGGTTCGGACTTTGAAGGATATTGAGGGCCGGTATATCGCTTTGTATCGGTATGCGCGTGTTCCGGAGAAGATTCGTCGTCAGATTAAGGATAGTGCGCAGCAGGCGCATGTGATTGCTTCGTTGGTTGAGTCGTATGACAGGAGGGTTCGTAATGTGCACCCGGAACACAAGTAAGGTGCCGGCGCGGGGTACGCGGGAGTTGCGTGAGTTGCATTATTGGAAGGATGCGGCTGCTAAGCGTTTTCGGTTGTGTTGGGCGACTGGGGCGTTGGGTGGTGTTGCTGGGTTTGTTTTCCATTGGGTTATTTCGGTGCCGCCTGTATGGATGTAGGCCATGGTTCGGAGGGGATTGAGCCTGTTGAGCATGGTGGTCGGTTTTGGGTGGAGTTTGATGGGCGTCTTATTTCTTTTTTGTCTGAGTATGATGCTTGGAATTTTTTGGGTCGGGTGTTTGATTTGCCCGGCCCTTGTTTATTTGAGGGCTGTCATGTCCCAGGTGGGGAGATTGATGGTTTGGGCGTTGGTTTTCGGTTTTGTTCGTGGCATGCGCCTGTGGCGCGGCGTGTGCTTTGGCGTAGGAGAAGGAGGAAGAAATGAAGCTTTTTAAGACGAAGGATGATGATGAGTGGTTTAAGTATCGACGCCAGCATTTAACGTCGACGGAGTTGGCATCGCTGCACCTGATTCATACCGCTAGGAATTGGCAAGAGTTACGTAGGCAGAAGGAATCGGGGGAGCGTTGGGGTGGTAATCAGTATACGGAGTGGGGGAAGGCCCGTGAACTGAAGTTGGCCCCGCTGTTTGCGGATATTGATAGCCGCTTGAACTACAACGAGGACCCTCAGACCATCATCATCAACGAGGCTGATGAGCGCTTGTGTGGCACCCCGGATTTGTTCATTGAGGACGGGGCAGTGATTGGTGAGATTAAGACCGCGAATCACGAGTTTACGGGCGGAATGTTCCATGATTGGTGCCCTGACCAGTATTACCTGCAGGTGCAGGCGAACATGTGGCACGCAGGTGCTGAAGCGTGTGTCCTGCTCGTTGAGTACTACCGGGAGGAAGACGGCCAGTTCACCCCATTCGAGTGCGAGACTCGAGTGATTGAATACGACCCCGAAACGGTAGAGACCATGCGCCAGACCGCTGCCGAGTGGTTTGCGTGGCTTGATGGGCAGACTCCGGAGTGGATGGTTGAACTATCCAGTTTGGACGATGTGGACGAGCTCGAGGACTTGGTTGCTCAGTATGCGGATGCGGACGCTAAAGCTAAATCCTGGGCGGAGTTGAAGGAACAATATCGCACAGAGATTTTGGCCAAGGTTGGGCGAGACTACGCCGGTCAGCATGGTGGGCCTGACCCCTGTTTGGTGGACACCTGATATCCAGCCCAGTCGGGCTGGAAAGAAAGGTAATCTACCACCATGTCCAGGTACTCCGAACAGTTCAAACGCGATGCCGTGGCCCTCTATGAGAATGTTCTCATAGAGGGCCACGGCATCGCGTTTGAACTGTTCGGAGTACCTGGACATGGTGGTAGATTACCTTTCTTTCCAGCCCGACTGGGCTGGATATCAGGTGTCCACCAAACAGGGGTCAGGCCCGAGGTCCCAGTGTTCGCCATTGTCCCAGAGGAGGGACATCTTTACTCCGTGGAGGGGTTGGAAGCCCTGGTAGTGGAGTTGTATTTCGATTTCGTCAATGGGTTCTTTCATTCCTGAGGTGACGGTGGGGGTTCCGTAGTTGCTGAAGCCCATTGCTATTTGGTGTGCGCCGTCGTATTGGCGGGCGTGTTGGRATTGTTTGATTCCTAGTAGTAGTGCGGCAAGTCCGGTTATTGCGCTTATGAGTGCGGTTATTGCCATGTGTGTATTTTAGCCCGACTTAGCAGGCGGGGGAGTGCGAGCCTCCCCGCGGGCACTGGGGGCAGTCATGTCCCAAAATTTCGACACAGTGACGATAACCCCAAGGGGTATTGGTTGGGTCGAAACGCTGTACAGAGAACTGAATTAGTGAATTGTCCTGAWAGAAGATACCGGGCMAAGAACCACGTTGACATGTCCGTGAAGCATTGGCCAAGCCGACAGGCAGGAMCCCCGCCGTAAGCGGGAGGGAACCACCAAGGACGTAAAACACCAGGCCGTGAATTAGTTACTCCCCGGGTGCGAGTCCCGGGCGCGGCACTGGCCTCACAGTGTGTGAGGCGGATAGTTGAGTGTAGAGGGGAGGTGTTTCGGTATGGTTGCTCCGATTGTTATTTCGGTGTGCGCCTTGGTTTCTGTGGGGTGCGCTATTTATGTCAGCTACATCAATCGGCATTAACGGTTGTTGTCTTTTGTTGTTCTTCTCCGTCGCTGTCTGTCCAGCATAGGATGTATTGCCCGCGGTAGCCGAGGAGCGCTTCGAGGGAGTCGCCGTGGTGGAGCGTGGTGGCGGGTTCGGCGTGCATGTGGGCTGCTTGGTCGTCTCTGGTTGCGTTGATGCTGACGTTGGTGATGGTTTCGCCGGTTTCGTTGGCGATGACGTAGAGCTGTTTGCTCTCGTGGCGCAGGGTGACGTTTCGTCGGTTTGCTGCGGCGAGTTTCTGCGTGTATGCGGAGATTGTTGCTTGTGCTTCGGCGATTTTTCGTTGTTCTTCTGCGGCCTTTTCGGCGCTGCGGGCGGCTCGGTCGGAGCTTTCTGCGGCTTCGGCTTGTGCAGCCTCTGCTGATTTGCGTGATTTGGTTGCTTCTGTTGCCTGCCAGATTGCGATTATGGCGGAGATTACGGCGATGACTGTGGAGGTGATTTCGAAAGCGGTCATTCTTTTATTCTATCGAGCGTCTCCGACGGTTTTGGAGGCGTTGTTGAGCGCAGAGTAGTACATGTTTCACTTTCATTTTTACCTACTACCGGTGGGTTAGTGATTGTGTGATTTTCAAAAGCTACCAGGGTGCAACTCCCTGGCTGCGCACTAGGGGTTGTCAACGGCGGGTTGGACACTGACCGTCTTAAGGGCAGCATCCCAGGCTTTTGGTGGKTGAGCACTTGCCGCTGCTGCGCTCTGCTGTCCTGCAGCTCCTTTWTTTTTWCGTGAAAAGAGGGAAAGCCTGGCGGKGTTTATCCGGGCTTTCCCTCTTCAATCTTCTCACCTCTAGGGTTGCCCGCAAATCGTGGACACGTAGTTAAGCTGCTTAGGGGTTAAGCAGCGGCCTTCTTATTACCATTTTGATCAGCGAGCTGGGCTTCGAAATCGACGGGGCTTACCATCCCGATGGACGGAGCATCGAGAGCTTCTTTGATCTTGTCTTCAAAGGAGTCCAAGTCACGACTGGGATCGTTGACGATCTCCTGCAGCGTCGTGGCAAACACACGCATCCCGCGAAGAGAACCGAGCAGTTCGAAGTCTTCATCGGTAAGAGCCATGGCTATACCTTCCATTCTTTATCAGTGAAGGCAAACGCCCCGGCCCCGCGTACATGCGACACAGAGTCCGGCGTGTCCGCCGTGGGCTGTTGGCGGTGCGCACGCGTAGTGTCGATGGCCGTCGACAGTGGTACATCGGTGGGCAAATACGCCTGTGCTGCGGCCTGTTTTAGATCCTTGAGCTCTTGGGCTACTTTGTTGACGCTGGGGACTGCTTTGCGCGATAACAGCTGACCACAGGCTTGTTCGAGTTCGATTCGGGAGTAATCCTTCGATAGGTTCAGTACGCCCAGAACGCTAGAATATGCTTGGGCTTCGACTTTACGAGCGTTAAACATCTGGCCGATGAGCTGTGCTGTCGCGGTCCCAATACTTTTCGCCCAGTCTTCCAAGCGTTGCCGGTTCCACTGGGTGTTTAAGTCCTTATGGTTGTCGGGGACATGCTCATCCAAGGTGGAGTAGCCATAATTAGCAGGGGCAATACGATGTGAAGCAACAATCTCACCGTCGTAGAAGACATCCAGATAGTCATCAAAAAGTTGCACGTCGACGAACTTGCCCGCTAGCTTCCACGGCACTGAATACCAGTGATTGGCGATCCGGATGTGGTAGTTCATTGCGACCTTGGACTTCTTCCACCGCGACCACGACCACCGCCGGTCGGGCAATGGGCGCAGCAGCTGTTGCTCATGGTCTTCAAACAACTGGCGACGAGAGATATCCTGCCCGCGGAAGGGACGGCGATCGTTGATGAAATCGCTTTGGTCCTCGAGGGCCTTATTGAGCATGTCGAAACTGTAGAACTCCTGGTCGTCGAGGTATTCCACGCACCATTGCTGGGCAATATCCACGGCCTTTTCAACATTCGCCTTATACCGCGGCCGGTAGCCTTTCGCCGCAGTAATACCTATCTGATAGAAATCGGCAAATGTAGAATACTCCGCAACCGGGATACGCCCCCGCAGCCCACAGGAAATCTGTTGCGTGGCTGTGAGCGCGTTATCCGGGATCAACCGCAGCGGACAACCACCGAAATACTCCAAAGCCGCACGGTGGGCTAAAAGCCACGACCGCATTTTTTGATCCGGCCACGCCGATACATGCATCATCCCTGAGTGCGGCAATGAAGCTACAAACAAGTGCGCGGTAACCCGCTGGCCTGAGACAGGATCCACAACGACCATTCCATCGCCCGACCAGTCCACCATGAGCTCGTCACCGGGATCGTGATTCAGTTGCGCTGACAGCTGATGAACATCGACATAATGCTCAAACAGCGAACAGTACTGTCGATACGAATAATGACGCTGACCAGTACCAACAGGGAACTCCAGGTACTTGGCGTGCGCGACTTTCAACGTCACGCGCTTGCCAGAGACCATCCGCTCAGCAACCTTTTTGAAATCCGGTGCGAGGAACTCCGCATCGTTGCGACGCCGGTTATCCGGAAATAGCTCCTCTAACTGGGCATTCGACAATCCAGCAATCCCACGAGCATCGAGTCGATGGTCCCTTACAACGCGACTGGCCTTATCAATCGTCGACTTCGAGACCCCTAAATCGGCTCGAATCTGGTTCCAGGAACGATTCCCGGCAACCAAGACAACGAGACTGCGTCGCGCTTGAACTGCTCGGTGTAGGTCTTGCGTGGCATGGTGGAAAGGTACCTCACTTCCCCAGCGAGATGCTGGTTTCAAGGTGTCCACCATCTGGGGGTCAGGTCCCGTCTTGATGGGGCGTTGCCTTATCGGTCGTTGAATTTTGATTTGTTGGCGGCTGATGGGCAGCGTGTGCGGTTGTTTGTGCCTCGTGCGGTGGTCACGTCGATTGATTCGCAGGCGTTTAACCGGGCTGAGTTGGCCGGCAGTGTGGTGACGCTGTCGTGCACGCCGGATTCTAATGGTGTGTGCTTATATCGCCTGGTAGATAGGGCCCCGCAGGAGCCTTCTTCGCGTGAGGATATGGGGCCGGATTTTGCGTTTGCTGGCAAGGTGCGCGAGTGGGTGGACTATATTACTGGCGATGGCCGGTTGACGAATCTTGGTGCGATTCGGGTGAATGTGTCTACTGCTCTGGATATTATTTCGCGTATTTCTGAGCGGTCGTTGTTGGATGCGGTGGACCAGCTGATTAATCGTGTGGAGCACACGGTTGCGGATATGACTGATTCGGAGTTGCTGCGCATTATTGCGGATTGGGCTCCGCGTGACCTTATTAGCGGCGCTAATTTGGATAATTTTCGTGCGGCGTTTGACCATGCGATGTCGTGGCTGCGCCGTCGGAGTAAGTCGGTGGCGCATGCGTTGAAGAAGATTGCCACACTGTGGTCGAGCGTTGGTGTTGGTGGGCTGATTGCTGGTTTGTCCAATGGTGATGTGCAAAAGGCTATTGGTGATTTTGTCGCTACGATGGGGGCGAATTGGCAGGATTGGCTTGATGCCATTATGCGTGGGGATGTTGACCATCTGATTGATAATGCGATTGCGTCGGTGGATTTCCCGGCTTTGGGTGATGCTTTGGCGAATATGGTGTCCTCTGCTGGTTTCGCGCAGTGGTCTGGTCCTATTCGTGCGTGGGCTGGGCGCCTGGGCCAGGTGTCTGGTGATGTGGGCAAGATGGTTGGTGATGCGCTGCGTGGCTTTTTGAACCGGGACCTGACCCCCAGATGGTGGACACCTTGAAACCAGCATCTCGCTGGGGAAGTGAGGTACCTTTCCACCATGCCACGCAAGACCTACACCGAGCAGTTCAAGCGCGACGCAGTCTCGTTGTACGACAACAAAATA
The DNA here is from genome assembly GCF_030515985.1 of Corynebacterium accolens. The sequence goes on from NZ_CP100376.1 coordinate 2,365,992, forward strand.
GTGTTTATTTCGAGAGGAGCAAGGTTACCAATTTACTGGTGGCCTTGCTCCTCTTCTGTGTGATCCCAGAATTTTCTATACTGGATTTCATGAGAACTCTTGCACAGGCGGTAACCAGGCTGGTCCGGTCTACAGCAGGGTTTTACCATCACACCCATAAGCACTCTTCACTCAGCTAGTTAGCTAGTAAGACGATCTTTCCGGGACTGATGACCACGGAGCTATGAAATTAATAGTACGTCTATGAGCATGGGAACGAATTTTGGAAAAAATAGTGGTCCTGACCTTTTTTGGTGGACACCTGATATCCACCCCAGTCGGGCTGGCAAGATTGGTAATCTACCACCATGTCCAGGTACTTCGAACAGTTCAAACGCGATGCCGTGGCCCTCTATGAAAACAATGAGGATCTCTCGCTGAACGCGGCATCAGCAGAGCTCGGAATCAACCGTGCATCGGCTACATTCACGGGTCACCAAGTACGGCACCGGCAAACGTGCCCACATAAAAGCCATGCAGGATAAAGCCCAGGCAGCGAACTTCGAGCTCTCAATAAAAACTACTCCCCATTAATCGGTAACTGATTTCTCAGTCCAACTAATCGGGAGCAGTTCAGGTTCTGAGACGGATAGTTGGGTGGGCGCTATTGGACTCGATGCGCACTTCAGGCATTACCGCTGCACGCTCTCAATCACGCGACCCAAGTGTGCGAGGGAAACAACAGGTCTCATTCACCATTCGGATCACGGCTCGCAGTATGTCAGCGTTGTCTACAACGGGCGTCTTGCCCAGCACGGGCTCACTGCTTGACGCGGGCTTGTTTTAGGGACCGGTAAGGCGGTACCAGGTACCGGGGTGGCGGTAGCCGCCCGGTAGCCGGTTTTACCCCCGCTTATCGTTTGGACCGTTGACGTTGCTTGAGCTGTTTGCTAGGGCCTGACCCCTGTTTGGTGGACACCTGATATCCAGCCCAGTCGGGCTGGAAAGAAAGGTAATCTACCACCATGTCCAGGTACTCCGAACAGTTCAAACGCGATGCCGTGGCCCTCTATGAGAACAATGAGGACCTCTCGCTGAACTCAGCATCAGCCGAGCTCGGTATCAACCGTGCCTCGCTGCATTCATGGGTCAAGAAGTACGGCACCGGCAAACGTGCGCGTATAAAAGCCATGCAGGATAAAGCCCAAGCGGCGAATGATTCCGAACGGATCCGCCAGTTAGAAAAAGAAAACGCAAAGCTGCGCGAAGAACGTGACATCCTGCGCAAGGCCGCCAAATATTTTGCCGAAGAGACTCACTGGTGATCCGCTTCCAGTTTGTCTATGACCACCGAACCGAATTCTCGGTCAAGCGGATGTGCCATGTGTTAAAACTAAATCGTTCCTCGTTTTATAAGTGGGTCCAAACCCGTAAAAATCGCAGGTTAAAGATGTATTCTGATGCTGTTATTGGTGCAAGGATCGCAACCATCTTTGATGATGAGCTTGGGCTTTACGGCGCTAAACGCATCGCTGCAAGCCTGAATGAGGACACGGCGTATGTCCCGATCAATCACAAGAAAGTTGCACGAATTATGAAAGCCATGGGGCTTAAAGGCTTTACCAAACGCCGCCGATGTGTCACTACCAGGCGCAAGCCTGGCCACCGCGTCATGCCGGACTTAGTAGGCCGTAAATTCACCGCCAACGAGCCGAATCGCGTTTATGTTGGCGACATTACCTACCTGCCCTGTAAGGGTGGCAAGAACATGTATGTGGCCACAGTTATTGACACTTACTCACGGAAACTTGATTAGTACGGATCTTGTGTCCGTAGGAGAGGATGTTCATTGTGAGTTCGTCAAGGAAGAAGTACACCCCGGAGTACCGGCAGGAGGCCGCCAGACTGGTCATTGAGTCTGGGCGCCCAATCGCTCATGTGGCTAAGGAAATTAGCGTATCAGCCACAATTTTAGGCAGGTGGGTCAAACTTGAGCGGGAACGCCAAGGCTCGGTAGATGGCCGCAGTGATGCCGATATACGAGCCGAAAACGCTCGCCTGCGTCGTGAGTTAGCTGAGGCCAAGATGGATAATGAGTTCTTGTCAAAAGCCACCGCCTTCTTCGCTGCGAAGCAACGCGATCGGAAAAATTTGAGCTAATGCAGCAGGAGAAGGCGAACTACAGCATCAAACGAATGAGCAGGTTATTAGAGGTTTCTCGTTCTGGCTACTATAAATGGCAAAAGGCTCAAGCAGTACGGCTTCGTGGTGAAAATCAGCGTCAGAGATTCCTCGACCAGTTAGACAGGAAAATTCATGACATCTGGGAAGATTCTGACGAAGTCTACGGTGCCCCACGGATTACTGCAGAACTCGCCGAGGGTGGGGTCTATGTGAATCGCAAAACCGTGGCCAAACGCATGCGGATGATGGGTATTGAAGGCATCTCACCCAGGGCGTTTGTTCCCGTAACGACGATTCAATCCAAGCGGAAGTCAACGCTTCCAGACCTAGTGAAACGCCTATTTGATCAAGGGCAGCTTAATCGAGTGTGGATGTCGGATATTACCTATCTACGCACGAATGAGGGCTGGGCTCAGGTAGCTGCACGTGATTCGAAAGTAATCGAAAAACTCGTCAAAGCCGCCAAGCTACCCAACGCGCTTGCGGCTTTGGAACGCTTTGAAGCACACAGCAACCGAGGGATCACTCCAGACCGTATTGAGCGGTTAGCTACCTGCGACTGGATTACCTACGGCAGAGATCTAACCATCGTGGGAGCTACCGGCACCGGCAAAAGCTTCCTCGCCCAAGGCCTAGCCGTGGCTGCGTGCCGGCATAAACTAACCGCACGCTACTTTAGACTCGCCGACTTAGCCGACGAGTTCGACGCCACAGCCGACGCTGCCTATGAGCGCAAAGCCCTCCTTGAGGAACTGACAAAGCCGGCTGTGTTGGTCATCGACGACTTCCTGGCCACGGACGTATCTGCCTTCGCCTTAGCCCAGGTATTCAACCTCCTGGTCAAGCGGGAGCATTCCTCAACCGTCATCGTCAGCCAGCACGAGCCGGAATACTGGTACAGCGTCTTTAGTGAAAACGCGATCGCCGACGCTGTCCTATCCCGACTTGCAAACAACGGCAGCAAACTCACCCTCATCGGTGAAGACATGCGCACCCGTGACGACTTCCAAGAAGAAAGGGGAACACTTAGCAAACAGCTCAAGCAACGTCAACGGTCCAAACGATAAGCGGGGGTAAAACCGGCTACCGGGCGGCTACCGCCACCCCGGTACCTGGTACCGCCTTACCGGTCCCTAAAACAAGCCCGCGTCACCGCCCTTGGGATGGTCCGCCCTGTCGATTTCGAAAATCACATCACCCAAACCAGAAACGAAGAAAAAATCGCTGCCTAACCGCTAGGTAGCTCTACTACGTGTCCACGATTTGCGGGCAACCCCACATCGTTTGCCAACGCAGCAGGATTATTCCAGTCCGTCAAAAACCTGTTCGCAATATCGCCATACTGAGCCGGATCCAACGAACCCACAAACGCATTCCACGCCTTCACAAGATTCGACGGGTTAAAAACACCCCAATTATCCCGCACAATATCAATAACCGAATCCCACAAACGCTGCGCCGCCCGATAAAGATTACTGCCCGCACGAGCAATATCAGACAAAATCTCACCCGAGGTCATCCGCTTAATGAAATCACCAGAAATATCATTCCACCGGCGCATCGCATCACGAATGAACTCATTAACGTCAGTAATATTCTGCCGGGGGCCCGAACCCCGGAAAGTGGACACGGGGATTTAATCAAGATGCGATAGTAAGTGTAGCTGATCCGGCGGCTTCGAAGGCGTTCGGCGAGCGATAGCCGCACCACGAGTGCAAGCGCTTGGTGTTGGGAAGTGAGGTACCTTTCCACCATGCCACGCAAGACCTACACCGAGCAGTTCAAGCGCGACGCAGTCTCGTTGTACGAGTCGACCCCCGGAGCAACGCTCAACGCGATCGCCTCCGATCTCGGGGTCAACCGCAACTCCCTGCGCACCTGGCTCGACGCCTTCGGCACCGGCACCAAAACCAACGCCAACGGTGAAAAAGTCGCCAGCCCCATTGCCGCAGCCAACAGCGCACGCACGCCTGCTGAAGGACTCTCCGACGCCGAACGCATCCGCGTGCTGGAACGCGAAAACGCCAAGCTCCGGGAGGAACGAGAGATTCTCCGCAAGGCGGCCAAATATTTCGCGGAAGAGACGAACTGGTGAACCGCTTCCGGTTCGTTGATGACAACCGAGGCCTCTACGAGGTCAAGCGGTTATGTGAGGTTTTGAAGATCAACCGGTCCTCGTATTACAAATGGAAATCAGCTGCTCCTGCCCGCCGGCGACGCGTCCTTGACGACGCGGTGCTGGGAGCGAGGATCAAGGCCGTGTTCACGGCCGAGAACGGTTGTTACGGGGCGAAACGCGTGACGGGTACAACGAGACTGCGTCGCGCTTGAACTGCTCGGTGTAGGTCTTGCGTGGCATGGTGGAAAGGTACCTCACTTCCCCAGCGAGATGCTGGTTTCAAGGTGTCCACCATCTGGGGGTCAGGTCCGTCAATTCCCAAACGATACTGCCGCACTAAAGACACTGTGGCTGATGATCTGCAACATCGAAGACAAGCGCGCTGCCCAGCGAGCGAGGAAAGCAAAACGCGATATTGAATGCAACGGCTATATTGAAGGAGCGAAAGCAACTGAAGTGTCCCAGGTTTTGTTCCGTTTGAGTAGATGGGAAAATCTGGAATATGCCAAGAAAATTTGACCAGGATGCAAAGGACCGTGTGGTCCGTCTCGTGGAAGACCGCATCTTGGCGGAAAATATGTCGATGCAGGCCGCGTGCCAGGCAGTAGCTGCAAAGTTGGGGTTTCATGGCACACAGCTCGTCAATGGACCCAACAGGCTCGCCGTGCAGGAAACACCCCAGAACCAGTGCCTGAAGACTTGGCCGCCGAAAACGCCAGGCTACGCCGCGAAAATCAAGAGCTTCGAAACACCAGCCCCTCAGGAACATCACTACGCAGTGTATGTGCCATCCGCAGCGCTCGTTCGACCAGGTATGTATCTTGCACGCTATCCATAGCCCAGCCCAGTACCCTGCGGGAATGACCGTCGCGAACTGCGCATAAGTACAACCAGCCCTCGCCGGTGCGCAGGTAGGTAATGTCCGACATCCATACTCGATTGAGCTCGCCGGTATCAAACATGCGCTTTACCAGGTCAGGAAGAGCAGATTTACGCTTAGATTGAATCGTTGTCACCGGCACAAAAGCACGCGGTGAAATCCCTTCAATKCCCATCAGACGCATCCGCTTGGCCACAGTCTTGCGATTCACACTGATCTGGTAGCGCTCACCTAGCTCTGCGGTGATCCGCGGAGCACCATAGACCTCATCGGAGTCTTTCCAAATCTGATGAATCTTGCGATCAACATCATCGTAAAATGATGCACGATCATCCTTACCGGTTAAGCGTTGCTGCTGTATATGGGTCCATTTGTAGCCAGTCTGGCGGCCTCCTGCCGGTACTCCGGGGTGTACTTCTTCCTTGACGAACTCACAATGAACATCCTCTCCTACGGACACAAGATCCGTACTAATCGGGTGTCCACTAAACGAGGGTAACCTCAATACCAGCATCGCACCGACAAGAACTAAGTCCTGCGTCGACAACTCCGCAATGGCCTTATTCACGCCATCTAAAAACGCATCCCACGCGCCAGTCAGCTGCGGAATCACCTGTCCCAGATTCAAGGCATTCAGCGCAGCAATCCAGCCCTGGCCAACATCGCTGGCTATCGCACTGGCCAAAAGGCCAACATCTGAGGTTACCCTCGTTTAGTGGACACCCGATTAGTACGGATCTTGTGTCCGTAAGAGAGGATGTTCATTGTGAGTCAACAACGCCAGAAATACACACCTGAGTATCGACGCGAAGCCGCGAACCTGACGCCACCTTAAAGCGAGAAGTCTTGCGTGATCGGAAAGTCTTTGACAACCCAATTACCTGTCGCCAAGAGGTCTTCCGGTGGTGCATGCGCTATAACACGCGCCGGCGGCACTCCTGGTGCAATCTCGTAGCGCCTGATGTCTTTGAAACCAAGTCTTCGGCTATACTGACCACAGCAGCATAGCTAGCCCCCGATGTGTCCACTTTTCGGGGGTCGGGCCCTACAAATGGACCCATATACAGCAGCAACGCTTAACCGGTAAGGATGATCGTGCATCATTTTACGATGATGTTGATCGCAAGATTCATCAGATTTGGAAAGACTCCGATGAGGTCTATGGTGCTCCGCAGTAGTTCCTAAAGGTTTGTGAGGTGTACACACTGCCGTGATCAGAATGGAAAATAGCCCCGTCAAGACTGCCACGCACACCATGTGCGTGGGCTAGGGCATCGATGACCAGTGAGACCCGCATGTGGTCTGCGAGTGCATAACCTGCAAGTTTCCGTGAGTAAGTGTCAATGACTGTGGCCAAATACATGGGGCCCGAACCCCGGAAAGTGGACACGGGGATTTAATCAAGATGCGATAGTAAGTGTAGCTGATCCGGCGGCTTCGAAGGCGTTCGGCGAGCGATAGCCGCACCACGAGTGCAAGCGCTTGGTGTTCTTTTCTCTTCGCGTTGCTTTGCGGCGAAGAAGGCTGTCGCTTTTGACAAAAACTCATTATCCATCTTGGCTTCTGCCAGCTCACGACGCAGACGAGCATTCTCCGCACGAAGATCAGCCTCGCTTAATCCATCGGAAGATCCTTAGGCGTTGACGCTCATTTTTTACCCATCGGCCTAAAAGACCAGGTGCGACACCAATTTCTTTCGCTACATGAGCAATTGGGCGCTGCGATTCGATTACCAGGTTCGCGGCTTCGCGTCGATACTCAGGTGTGTATTTCTGGCGTTGTTGACTCACAATGAACATCC